>JAGBHJ010000285.1 GCA_017935525.1 Clostridia bacterium
AAATGTCAACAAGCAATATAAAGCAAAATATCAAATCAAGCGCTCTGGAGCTTTTTAACACCGTTGGTTACGAGGCAACCAGCATAAGGGATCTTTCCGCAAAGGCAAACTGCTCCCTGCCAATGATGTATTACTACTACGAAAGCAAGGAAAAGCTCCTTTGGGAGATAGTGTCCGTGGACTTTGTGGAGCTTATCAACGGGATCTTTGCCAAGGCACTCAAAACAAAAAATCTCCGCTTGTTTGCAATATCCTTTGTTAACGACATTATCAACATGACCCCGGAGGAAAAGAACATCGCCAGAATTGCTCTCCGCTTGCACATGGGCTCACCAAGGATCGACGCACTCAACAAGGTGGTACTGCAGTACAAATTCTCCAAGGAGCTGGAGCTGAAGAATTTTCTCCTCTCTGTCTGGAGGATGGACAAAAACCTGGAGGTCAAGACCCATCTGGTGCTTTCCACGCTGTATAACGCCATGATATCCGTGCTGTTGACAAACAGACAGATATCCGTCAAGCAGATAGAAAACGACATCATCTTTCTTTTGTAAGGAGGCATATTATGACGGCTGACGAATTAGAGCTTTTGACCGGGATAATATCCGGTGCGATATATCTTATAATATTCGCCTTTCTTCTGATGATAGGCTACGGCGCAAGGGCAAGCAGCATATACAACAAGGTGTCGGACCACCTGCCCGACAGCATTGCGGCTTACGCATGGTATCC
This sequence comes from Clostridia bacterium, assembly GCA_017935525.1. Lineage (GTDB taxonomy): Bacteria > Bacillota > Clostridia > HGM11327 > HGM11327 > SIG351. Next base: position 733 of record JAGBHJ010000285.1, read on the forward strand.
TCTGCTCTACCTTTTGCCAATGGCACGGGCGGCAGGGCTCAAAAGCAGATATGCAATAGGCGTCAACGGCGCATTTTACGCAGGCTTTATAGTATCGGTGATAATGCTGATAGCCAAGAGCCGCTTTGCGTGGGTCGCCATAACGGTGACCGTGATGCTGTGGCTGGCAAGCAATATCTGCCATTGCTACGTTCTAAAAAGGTATATGGAAAAGTATTCCCCCCAAACGTCGCTTTTTGCAGTGATCGTAAGCTCGTTCTTGCCGCTGTTTAAGTTGTTTATTCATATTGATTTTTAAGGCAAAAGCACTTATGACAAACGATTTATTCGTTATCATAAGTGCTTTTTGTTAAAACTTCGTTATGGGGTTCACGCTAAGTACATCGCCTTCTTTGTTTCTCAATATCAATATGCTCTTGCGATATATACCATGTGCTTTGCAGGCTTGCCGCAAAGTGCGCAGGTCTCGCCAAGATTTTCCTGCTCAAAGGGCATATTTCTGATGGTTGCGCCTGTAAGCTCCTTAAGCTTCTTTTCGCACTCGGGGCATCCGCACCACATTGCCTTAATAAAGCCCTTCTTTGTTTCCAACGCGTTCATAAGGTCTGCGTTGTCAACTGCTGTGTATGTCTTCTCCTCACGTGCGTTACGCGCCGCTGTCAGCATATCCTTCTGTATCTGCTCAAGGAGATCCTTTACAGTCTGACCGATGTTCTCCATGGGTACTGTGATCTTCTCAAGAGTGTCACGTCTTACAAGGATAACCTGGTTGTTTTCAATATCTCTGGGACCAACCTCCAGACGCAACGGGATACCGTTCATCTCGCAGTCGTTAAACTTAAATCCGGGTGACTTTTCGTCGTTATCGTCAATAAACGCTCTTACCCCTGCAGCCTTGATCTCGTCAAGAAGCTCATACGCCTTGTCAAGTACGCCGGGCTTAAACTGTGCAATGGGGATTATCATCAACTGCTTGGGAGCAACTCTGGGCGGCAGCATAAGGCCTCTGTCGTCACCGTGCACCATTATCAACGCACCAATAAGTCTTGTGGTTACGCCCCATGACGTTTGCCACGGTTACTTCTGCTTGCCGTCCTTGTCAAGGAACTTTACGTCAAACACCTTGCAGAAATGCTGACCAAAGAAGTGGGAAGTACCTGCCTGCAAAGCCTTACCGTCGTGCATCAAAGCCTCGATGGAGTATGTGTCAATAGCGCCTGCAAACTTTTCGTTCTCCGTCTTTCTGCCGGAAACAACGGGCACTGCCAGCCAGTCCTCACAGAACTCTTTGTAAATGTTCAGCATTCTGAGAGTTTCTTCCTCTGCCTCCTCCATCGTAGCGTGGATGGTGTGGCCCTCCTGCAACAGGAATTCAGCCGTTCTGAGGAAAGGACGTGTGGTCTTTTCCCATCTTACAACGTTTGCCCATTGGTTGTAGAGCATGGGCAGATCTCTGTATGACTGCACCCACTTGGAGTACATCTCGCAGAATATGGTTTCGGAGGTAGGTCTTACCACCAAACGCTCTGTAAGCTGCTCACTTCCGCCCTGAGTAACCCAAAGCACCTCGGGAGCAAAACCCTCCACGTGCTCAACCTCCTTCTTCAAGAGGCTTTCAGGTATCAATAACGGGAAGTACGCATTTACGTGGCCCGTCGCCTTAAACATCTTATCCAACTGTGCCTGGATCAACTCCCAGATAGCATAACCGTAGGGCTTGATTACCATGCAGCCTCTTACGGGGGAATAGTCAACCAGATTTGTCTTTAACACAACGTCTGTGTACCACTGTGCAAAATCCACGTCTCTGCTGGTGATCTCTTGCACAAATTCATCGCTCTTTTTCTTAGCCATTTTTATTCTCCTATCATTATCGTCTTCAAAAATATAAAAACGTCCCTTGCAAACGCAAAGGACGAAAATTTCCGCGGTACCACCCTTGATTAGCGGCAAAAGCCACTCACTCAACGCATTATAACGGTTGCCACCGACGTTATATACTCAATTCCATAACGGTGCTCCAAAGTGGGTCGGCGTGACTTGGCGGCTCTCAGCGACTGTCGCCTCTCTGTGGGTGTCTTACCTTGTCTTTTTCATCGCATCTGTAATGTATATTATAGCATATTATTTGATTTTTTGCAATGGGATTTTTTGAATTTTTCCGTAAAAAATCACCGTTTTGCATCAGTAGGGTCTGTAAAGCTCGTTGCCCTCGGCATCGTATATCACGCAGGAATTGGTGTACGTGGTAATAGTGTTGTCACCGTCCGTATGGTCGGGAATGTCATACAACGAAACGATATTCTCGTAAACATATCCCAACTCATCCATTGCAACTACGTAGATGCCTACCAAGTCATTCTTTGAAACGCTGTACGTCTTATTAACTTCAAGCTCAGCGGTGTAAATTCCGCTTTCGATCTCCACAAGCTCAATTTCGAAGGTATCCACCACGTCGTCATTCAGCCTTACCTCTGCTCTGCAATCGACAATACCGGACTCCTCGCCGTTTATAATGTCAACGATCACTTTACCCTTAAATCTGTATTTGCCAAAGGTATAGCTGCTTCCGCCGTCAGAATTACCGTTTACTGTGGGCAGGTATTTTTCGCACAACCCCCTTGTGCCAACGTATATCTCCTGCGTATGAGTAACTCCGCCGCTTGTGACGGACACTATTGCATCGTGGTCCTCCTTTTCAAAAAGCCCAACAGCAAGCTCAACCACATAGCAGAGCCCAACCTTTTCTGCCTCGTAGGTATTACCCATAATGTCCAGGTGGACAGTAGTTTCCTCCGTTATTACCTTGGGCAAAAGCTTGACGGTAACGCCTACGGAGCCATCCTCCAAAAGCGATGGGGAATACTCCGTTTCAGCGGACACAAGTATATTCGCTTCGTTCTCCAGCATATCCTCTATTTGCCCGTACAGACCCGATACTGTATGTTGCAGACCCTCAATACGATTGTTCAACGTGGTCTGCAGACTTTCCATTCTCTCCGAAAGCTGTGATATTTTGCCAACGGATACCACCAGCGCCAAAGCAAGGCACGCAGTCGCCAGCATCCACAGCGTATTTCCTTTTCCGTTATTACTCATCCGAATTCTCCTTTACGTTATTCTGTGGTCATATTATACTGCCGAATAATAAAAATGTCAACATATTTCTCCACCCATCGGGATACCTCCTCTCTAACACAACATACCGCATCCGACATTTGTGATTAGAACCGAAAAAAGCCGTTTTCGCGCCCTTTTTTCCGTAATAAATCAGCAATACTCCCACGTGCTCCCCTTGTCCTTAAACAGCAAAATTTGTCCGAAAAAAATCAAATAAGTTCTTAAAAAAGCGGTTGACTTTTCCTTTTTGATGTAGTATAATATTATCAAGGCAGGAAGGTGGGGCTTTCACTTTTGTCCCCATTGCTTTCCATAAATCATTTAATAGAAAAATTATTGTCGGCTTGTCGGCAATAAACAGGAGATTTGTTATGAAGAAAAAAGTAGCTATTGTAGGTTACGGCGGTCAGGGTGGCTGGCATGCTAACCATGCTCTCAAGAGCGACGTTGTAGAGCTTAGCGGTATTTACGATATCAAGCAGTCAAGAATAGATCTTGCAAAGGCTAACGGCATTCACACATATGACTCTTTTGAAGCAGTTATCAATGACCCTCAGGTTGACATTGTAGTTTGTGCTACACCTAACGACGTTCACAAGGACATCGTTATTAACGCATTGCGCGCCGGCAAGAACGTTGTTTGCGAAAAGCCCGTTGCTCTTTCCGTAGAAGATTTTGACGATATGTGCACTGCTGCAAAGGAAAGCGGCAAGCTCTTTACAGTTCACCAGAACAGACGTTGGGACGTTGACTACCTTGCTATTCAGTCCCTCATCAACAGCGGCGAGATTGGCGAGACTATCAATATCGAGTCCCGTGTACACGGTTCCCGTGGTATCCCCTCCGACTGGAGATGCCTCAAGCCCTACGGCGGCGGCATGGTGCTTGACTGGGGTGTTCACCTTATCGACCAGATGCTCCTTTTGATCCCCGAAAAGATCAAGAAGATCTACTGCCAGCTCAGAAACATCACAACAAACGAGGTTGACGACGGCTTTACTCTCCAGATCACATTTGAGTCCGGCAAGACAGCAACTGTTGAGGTTGGTACTTACAACTTTATCTATATGCCCAGATTCTATATGCAGTGCAAGAACGGCGCCGCTATGATCGAGGATTGGCAGAAGAAGTGCAAGGTTGCAAAGCTTAAGGCATGGAACGAGAAGGAAGTTGTTCCTGTACAGACAGCAGCAGGCATCACAAAGACAATGGCTCCCAGAGATGAGATCACATTGGACAGCTACGAGATCGAAAGACCCGTTTCCGACGTTCACGATTTCTACCGCAACCTTGTTAAGGCTGTTGACGGTGAGGAAGAACAGATCGTTAAGCTTTGTCAGGTAAGACGTGTTCTCCGCGTTATGGAAGCATGCTTTAAGTCAGGCGAGTCCGGTCAGGCTATCATCTACGACGAGGCATTCTGATCGATTTGAATTCAGATACGTATATTTTGGGAGTCCGATGGGCTCCCTTTTTTTATAAAAGAATCAGGGCAGGGATAACTTTCTATCCTCTGCCCTGTTGCTGTTATTACTGTGTTTCTTCTTCCTCCTCCACCAGCTCATAGACCGTGCCGTCAATCGCAAGGGAGGTTTCCCCCACCCACTCAAGGGTAATGGAATCCTGTTGGTCCCACTTGCCATGGTAGAGCTTTATTTGCTTGTTTTCCCACTCCCACAAGCCAAAATTCTTGTAGGAAGAATTATCCTTAACGTACACCAGCGTAGCGCCGCCCATTGCACCCTGATCGTTTACCACCACTCGGGCAGTAAACCTGCCGTCGGGGCTTGTGATGCTCTGCTTTTCCTCGTTGGAAATGCCCGACGATATCGTATCCGATACAAATGCCAGAAAAAACGCTACTCCCAAAAACATTGCCATTGCAACGCCCGTTATTATCCTCAAATTATTCTGTCCCAAATAGCATATCAGCATTGCCAGCACCGCAACTGCGCACAGCGCCGACAAAAGCAGCATATCCTTAAACAGAAATACGTTTATCCCCGCCGCAACAAGCATCGCCGTTGCCCATGGTACGTATTTCTTCCCCGACACACGGCTCATCCACGACCAAGCCGCTATCAAACCGCTTGCAGCAGTCAGAATTATCATGTACGCCGCCTCCGCCTTAAACGTTACGGTCTTCCCCGCCAAAAAACCGTACACTCTCAGCACGGGAACAAACCAAAACACCGCCGTCAGCACAGCAAGCACCAAAATCAGCCTTTTCTTCATAATTAACTCCTTATGGTTGTATTTTTCCAATATTTGCTACTAATATACCATAACGCCGCCGTATTGTCAAGAGTTTTTTGTAAACAAAAACCGCCCCGATATTACTCAGGGCGGAATTCATCAAATTGAGTCAACAATTACTTTGTGGGGAACATTTCCTTTGCAGCATATGTTGTGTGGAGAAGCTCGTGAGCCTTGTGAGAGTTG
>JAGBHJ010000286.1 GCA_017935525.1 Clostridia bacterium
CCTCCACTCCCTCCACTGCACCGTCAAGCGGGACGTTTTTTCTGTCCGCCCAATCAAGGGGCATATCCCCCGTTGTGTTGGGGTAACGTGCCACGTTCATGGTTACGCCGTTTATTACCAGATGGGGAGCAAAGTACCCGTCGCAGGCACGGCTCAAGTCAATATGACTTACGTCCGCCACAAGCACGTTTTTCCTTGCGTCATCCTGCAGTCTTGCAAGCATAGCCTCGTCATCAGCCCTGCGGAACATATCCTCAGAAAGCCTGTGCGCCGACGACACAAATGCACAGCCCCCATTTTCCGCCGTAATTATCAGCGGGCTTTCCACCGTACCTGAATGCTCCTTGCCAATAACAACGGTCTTGTGGATATTGTAACAGCCGTCCTTCAGAACTATCTTGGCGCCGCCCTTGCCCTTTGCTCTCTCCAGAGCCTCGGCAAGAGTTGCCACAGGCTTGTCCTTGCAACCGCAGCTGCTGTCACAGCCATCCTCCGCCACGTATATCGTGTTGGCGTTGGTCTTTTCAAAGCCGTTAACGTCAAAGGGGCGCACCACCTTTATCTCATGAGGAAGCTCAGCCTTTGCCGCCATAAAGCGGTCTCTTACGCCGCCTTCTTCTGTTTTCCTCGCCTTTATGGGAGGATAGCTTTTGGGCATATTCAGGTCAATAATAAATTTGTCAGCCTTGACCGTGTTCAGCCTGCAGCCATTCATTTTTTCAACAAGTGACATACAATGTCCTCTCTGTTACTCCGCAAAGTCGTCCACGGGTCCCATCTTCTCAAAGGGAGGAGCCACAAAGCCGGGGATCTTCTCAAACACCATGGAGTCGGGCTTCAATGCGTAATTCTTGTTTTTCTCGTCCACAAAGCCGGGATCCTCGTTTGTGATGTAGTTTGTCTCCAGTCCCGTTGCGGTCTCTATGCCGTGGTCCAACTTGTAGGGCTTGTCCGCACGGACGATAAGGTTGTTTTCGTAATGGTTGCACCAAGGTGAACGGAGTCTTCTCTCTGCCCAACCTGACTTTTCCGTATAGTTGGGATCCTTGATATCCTCGCTCCATTGGTCAAGGGCGTCAACAAAATCCTTATAGGTGGGGTTTCTGCCCATGTATTTGTCCGTTCTCTTGTCCTTTGCCGCATCTATCATGCCGGCTACCCAGCCCTTCCAGAAGTCAAAGGACCTTACCCAATAGGACACGTCGCCGCCAAAGGCAAAATAGCCTGCGTCAACGCTTATATTGTTGTAGAATACGTGCTCGCCGCCATTGTGGTGGTTAAAGCTTCTGCCGCCTGACGGCCACCACTTGCCGCAGATGTCCTCATGACCCGGGTTTACGCCGTTGCCGATGACCACGTTGCCGTAGGCGTACATACCTCTTGACATATCGTCAAAGTACACGCCGTAATCCAGCTTTGCAAAGTCAAAGAAGAAATTATATCTGTAATGGTTTGCGCAGGATGAGCATCCGCCGCCTGCCACGTATATCATGCCTGAATCGGAGGTCTCCGTGTCGCCGCCCTCAACGATGTTGTACTCCATGATACACTCGTTGTTGCCGCCGTCACCAAATCTTGTGTTGTAGAGGTAGTTGTGGGATACCACGTTACCCACACCGCCGCCGCTGTTCATGCCAAAGGGCACCTTGGAGTTGAACACGATACAATTCTGTATAAAGTTGTTGGAGGGGATAAAATTAAGTCTGTCACCACCGCCCACCGATGCCGCAGTCTGGGAGAAATACTCCATTCTGCAGCCTATAATGCCGTTTCTGAAGCCCTCGCTTACGGAAATTGCCCTTACGTATGACGTAAATCGGCAATTCTGCACCAGCACCTGCTGACAGTTTGTCACACGGATGGGCGCACCGTTGGTCCTACCCATGTCAAGGCCGTTGATAATGACGTTCTTTGCGCCATCAACAAGAATCATGTCGTTGGCAGGGCGCATACCCGGCCTAAAATCCCTGCGCATCATGGGCTTGGAAACTATAAGCCTTATATCGTCCGTCTTTGCAAAGCTGCCGTTCTTTGGGTAAACGTAGAGCTTGCCCTCTGCTCTGTCAAGATACCATTCGCCGGGGATATCAAGCTCCTCCAGCACGTTTACATAGTAGTGGGAGAATTCCTCCTGGTAATTTATGCTGTGGAAGGATCTGTCGTTAACGTCACCGCTGATGGTCTTGTTTTCCTTGTCGATGCCGCCCAGCTTCATATTAAGGTGTGTCCACTCGTAGAAGAATGAGCCGTACACCCAAAGGTCGTCATTCCACTCCCAGCCATAGCACCTTTCGTCGCTCTCGCCCAGCACCCACGGCTCTGCGGAGATGATCTCTCCCGTTTCGCGGTTGACTTCTTTTTTGCCGTGGTTGATGATCCTGTTTTCCATAGGGATCCTCTCCCTTGCATCGCCCTCGTTGGGGTAACGTGCCACGGTATATCTGTCGCCATTTACCACAAACATTGTGCCGCTGCCGAATACGCCGTATTCCTCAACACCCAGCGCCTTAAGGTCGCACACAAGTATATTGTCCCTTGCCGCAGGGTGGAGTCTGTTGTATATCCTCTCGTCCTCTACCTTAACAAAGGAATCGCTCGGCAAAAGATTGCCGCCGGAAATATACACGGTCTCTCCCTTCTCCGCCGTAATTATCAGCGGAGATTCCACCGTGCCCGAATGAGCGTCGTTTATCACAGCCATGGTGTTGTGAGTGTAGGTGCCGCCGCGGAATACGATCTTTGCGCCGCCCTTGCCCTCTACTCTCTTTAACGCCTCGGCAAGAGTTGCCAAGGGCTTGTCCTTACAACCGCAGTTGCAGTCACAGCCGTCCTGCGCAATATAGAACGTGTTGGCGTTGCTCTTTTCAAAGCCGTCCACGTCAAAGGGGCGCACCACGGTTATCTCGTCGGGTAGCTCTGCCTTTGCCACCATAAAGCGGTCTCTTACGCCGCCCTCCTCCGTCTTTCTTGCCGCAATGGGTGGGTACTCCTTGGGCAAGTTCATGTCAATAATAAATTTATCCGTCTTTACCGTCTTCAGCTTTCTCTTAAGCATCTGCTCCAATAATGGCATAACGTTTTCTCCTTTCAAAAATGCTTTTACTCGTAATCATCCACGGGACCCATTCTCTCAAAGGGTGGGGGAACAAAATCGGGGATATGCTCAAATATCGCCGCATTCTTCTTAAATCTGTAATCCCTTGCCGCCCAATCCACAAAGCCCGGGTCGTCGTTTGTAATATAATTTGTTTCCAACCCCGTTGCGGTCTCTATGCCGTTATCCAGCTTATAGGGTCTGTCCGCACGGAGTATCAGATTGTTTTCGTAATGATTGTACGCAGGCGAGCGAAGTCTTCTTTCTGCCCAGCCCGACTTTTCCACGTAAGCGGGGTCCTTCAGATCCTCCATATGCTGATCCACCGCCTCCAGAAAATCCTTGTAGGTGGGGTATCTGTCAAGGTATCTCTTTGACCTCTTTGTCAGGGAGTCCTCATACGTGCTTCTTGCCCAGCCCTTCCAATGCTCAAAGGGGCAGAGCCAATACGTTATATCGCCGCCAAAGGCAAAATACCCTGCGTCAATGCTTATATTGTTGTAATAAACGTGCTCGCCGCCGTTGTGATGGTTAAATGTCCTGCCTCCCGACGGCCACCATTTGCCGTATTTTTCAAACCTGTCAGGATTTACGCCATTACCCACGATGATATTTCCGTAGGCATACATACCTCTTGACAGATCGTCAAAATACATTCCGTAGTCTATCCTCGCAAAGTCAAAGAAATAATTGTATCTATAATGGTTACCGCAGAAGGAATTACCGCCTCCGCCGACGTATATCATACCCGAGTCGCTGGTGTTGATGTCGCCGCCCTCTATGATATTGTACTCAAATATGCCCTCGTTGTGACCGTTGTCGCCAAATCTGGTGTTGTGGAGATAATTGTGAGCTATCAGATTGCCGCAGCCGCCGCTGGTGATACCAAAGGCTACCGTGGAATTGAACGCCATACAGTTCTGCACAAAATTATTGCATGGAATAAGGTTTACCTTGTCCCCTCCAAGGGCGTCACAGGCTGTGCCCATAAAATACTCAAACCTTGTGGCGATAACACCGTTTCTGTATCCACCCTCTATCAGCACGGAGCTTGTGGTGGAGGAAACTCTGCATCTCTGCATAAGCACCTGCCTGCAATCCAGCACCGTCAAGGCACTTCCGCGGCATTTGCCCATGTCAATATTGTCTATGATTATATTTTCCGCTTTTTCTATCCTTATAAGGTCGCAGGGTGTGGTGATGAGCCTTATATCATCATCCGCATCAAGGCTTCCTCCCTTGGGATAAACGTACAGCTTGCCCTCCGCTCTGTCAAGATACCATTCGCCCGGTACGTCAAGCTCCTCCAGCACGTTTACAAACACAAAGCCGTTAAGTTCAACGTAATTAAGGCTGTACCTTGCATCCTCGGAGCCGATTATGGAGCATCTTTCCCTATTCAATCCTCCCAGCCTCATAAAAAGCTGTATCCATTCGTAGCGGAAAGCGCCGTACACCCAGATGTCGTCATTCCACTCCCAGTCAAAGCATTTTGTATCCTCAATACCAAGCTCCCAGGGCTTCCACTCCTTTTTGCCGTCGACGGTGACGTATTCACCCTTGGAATATATCTTGTCCTGCATCTCCAGCCTGCCCTTGGCACCGTACACGTTGGGGTAGCGTGCCAGGTCATACATATCATCGTTGATGACAAGCATGGTGCCGCACTCGCCCATGGTCTCATGCTCGCCGTTTTTGCCAACAACGCCGTAATCCTCGATCCCCAACGCCTTAAGGTCGCACACCAATATCCTGTCCCTTGCATCGGGGTGCAGACGGCTCAGAATATGCTCATCATCGACCTTGCCAAAGCTTTGGGCGGGTATTCTCTGCGCCGCGGAGAAATACACCCTTTCACCCTTTTGAGCAGTAATTATAAGAGGTGATGCTTCCGTTCCCGAATGCTCGGACGTAATATCCACTCTCTCATCAAAATTATAATGGCCGCCGCGAAAAACTATCTTGCCGCCCTGTCTGCCCTTCATGCGCTCCAAGGCGCCCTTCAGAGTCAGGAGGGGCTTTTCCATGCTTCCGCAGTTGGCATCGTCGCCATTCTCGGCAACGTAGACCGTATTGCTGTTTGAGCCCTCAAAGGCGTCCACGTTAAACGGGCGGACGATGGATATCTCATCCGGCAGCTCTGCCTTTGCCGCCATAAAACGGTCGCGCACGCCACCGTCACGGGTATGCCGTGCCTTTATCGGCGGATAATCCGTGGGCATATCAAGGTCTATCACAAACCTGTCGGTTGTGACCTCTTTAAGCTGCTTTTTCTTCATTACTTCTATCAATGACAAAAGGATCCCCCCTTTACCGCATTGCTTCAAAAAACAATTTTGGACTATTATA
>JAGBHJ010000287.1 GCA_017935525.1 Clostridia bacterium
CCCGTGGAGTAACGTAATTGCAAACCAAGGCTCTGGCACAGTTGTTACGGAGCGTGGCGGAGGCTTTGTGTGGTGCGGTAACAGCAGGGAAAACAAGCTTACCACATGGAGTAACGACCCTATAAGCGATCCGCCGTCGGAAGCGGTATACGTCAAGAGCAACACCACAAACCGACTTGCCACCGCAGAAAGGCTGGACGGCAAGGGCGCTTGCACGGTTATCCATGGCAGGGGATGGTCACAGTTTACTCACAGAGAGAATGATTTTGACGTTACCCGCACCGTTTTTGTGCCAAGGGAGGACAATATCAAGCTTTCACTTGTAAATATCACAAATACCTCCGAAAAGGCGACTGCGTTTACCGTGTTTTATTATGCGGACGTGCGTATGTCAAGCGGAGTTGCCCCAAGGGACGAAAGCCTTTGGATAAGATGGGACAAGAGGTGCGACGTTCTCACCTGCGAGAATTTGTTGATGCCACAACACCAAAAGACGTTTATGCTTGCCTCCCACGGAATAAAGGGAGTTTTGTGCGACAAGGTAAAATTTATCGGCAGAATGGGCAATATTTGTCATCCTGCGGCAACGGATTATTCATCGTGGGGAATATCACCCGTATCCTCGGCGGGCAACTGTATGGTAATCCGCACGGAGGTAGAGGTAAAGCCTCATTGTACGGCTCGGCTGGTGCTGGGGCTTGGCTGTGGAAATGACGACGATATACGTGAATATAAAATAAAGTATTCCTCTGCAAAAAAGGTGATGAAAGCCCTGGAGGAAGTAAGAACAGCCCTTGATGACGCCCTCGGCAGGGTAAAGATCGTGACGGCGGATAGCCCCCTTGATCTGATGTTCAATACGTTTTTGCTGTACCAAAGCTTTGTGTGCAGGTATTACGCCAAAACCTCGTTTTACCAATGCTCCGGAGCATACGGCTTCCGTGATCAGCTTCAGGATGCGCTTGCCTTTATGTATTGTGACGCTGACGAAGCAAGGCGCCACATACTCCGTGCGGCGGCACAGCAGTTTGAGCAGGGGGACGTGCGGCATTGGTGGCACGAGCAAACGGGCTACGGTGTAAGGACAAAGATATCCGACGATCTGCTTTTTCTGCCCTTTGTGTGCGGAGAGTACGTCCGTTTTACGGGGGATAAGAGCATTTACGATCAGCAGGTGCCCTTTGCAATAGGGCAGGAGATAAAGGATGGGGAAACCTCCCACTTTGGCAAGGCGTACCAAACAGAGCATACTGCCGACGTATACCGTCATTGCGTAAAGGCGATAACAAAGGCGGCAGAGTTTGGCAGATACTCGTTGCCGCTTATCGGCACGGGCGACTGGAATGACGGCTTTGACAAGGTTGGAGAAAACGGTCAAGGACAGAGCGTGTGGCTGGCATTCTTTATGCACTACACCATAAGGCAATTCAGAAGTGTTTGCGAGGAAAGGGGAGATGACGTCACCGTTAAGTTTATTGACGACGTCATCAAGACCATTGAAAACGGCATCCAAGCCCACGGCTGGGACGGCAAATGGTACAGACGTGCCTACTATGACGACGGAGAACCTTTGGGCAGTGATCTTTGCGATGAATGCAAGATAGACGTTATTGCCCAAGCGTGGGCGGCAATAGCGGATATAACGCCAAGAAAGGACGTGGAGCAGGCACTTTGCTCCGTTGAGGAGCATCTTGTGGATGAGGAGCTGGGAATCGTCAAGCTGTTTACCCCGCCCTTTGAAAACAGCGACCACGACCCCGGCTACATCAAGGCGTACAGAAGCGGCTTGAGAGAAAACGGCGGACAATACACCCACGGAGCAATATGGCTGGTGTGGGCGTATATGAAGCTGGGCATGTCGGACAAGGCTTACCGCATATTAAAAATGCTGAACCCCGTGGAGCACTCTCTTGACGTTAAGTCAGCACAGCGGTACAAGGTTGAGCCATACGTTGTGGCGGCGGACGTGTATTGGGCAGAGGGTGCCCGCGGTATGGGCGGCTGGACGTGGTACACGGGCTCTGCGGCGTGGATGTACAGAGTAATTCTGGAGCAGGTGCTGGGCTGTACGGTGGTGGGGGACAAGCTTACTCTGTCTGCAAACGTGGCGACTGCGTTGATGCCCTTGAGGATAGAGTACCGCCACGGCAACGGGCAGGAGCAAGCCACCTATACGGTTGACGTTTTGCCCTTTGACAAAACTCAATGCGAGCTGGACGGCGAGCCTGCGGACTACCGCAATATTCCCCTATGCAGGGACGGCAAAAGGCACAAGGTGGTGTTGAGGATAGGAAAGCCTTAATGTCGCAAGAACAAATAACCCCATGTCCCTCTAAAAAACGAGGTGACATGGGCTTTATAATGATCAAGGAAATGAAATTCTCCAAAAGCGCTTGACAGATCTGCCATTTTGTTGTATAATATACGTTAGGAAACACTTGTTTCTTATCGTAAGGAGGTGAAGATGTGCCACCAAAGATCAAATACACAAGGGATGAGATAATTTCTGCGGCGTGCGAGCTTGTACGGCAGGGCGGTATAGAAAAAGCAACTGCAAGGGCTGTGGCAAAGGCATTGGATTCGTCGCCCAAGGTGATATTCGGCGCATTTGACGGCATGGATGACCTGAAGGACGGAGTCATTGCAATGGCGGGGGAACTATACGGAGAATACGTCCGCAACGAAATGGCGACTAATCGCTTTCCGCCATACAAGTCCATGGGTATGGCTTATATACGCTTTGCGGCGGAGGAAAAGGAACTTTTCAAGCTTTTGTTTATGAGGGACAGAATGGGGGATTTTGCTCCGAAGCATGAGGGAGAGCTTGAACCCGTAATAGACGTGATAATGAACGCCACGGGACTGGATGAGGAGACGGCAAGGCTTTTTCACTTGGAGCTGTGGATCACGGTCCACGGCATTGCGTCCATGGTTGCTACGGGATATATGGAATTTGACTGGGAGCTTATCAGCCGAGTGCTGACGGACAGCTACCAAGGAGCACTACATTGTATAAAGGAGAAGAATAATGACAGCAATAAAAACTTATAAGCTGACAAAAAAATACAAGGACGTAACTGCCCTTGCAGGGCTGGATCTGGAGGTGGAGCACGGCGAGTTGTTTGGACTTTTGGGTGTAAACGGTGCAGGCAAGACCACCACCGTTAAAATATTGTCATGTCTGGTGCGCCCCACCTCGGGTGATGCCACGGTGTACGGCAAAAGCATCTTAAATGATGAGGAGGCGGTAAAATCCGTAATTGGCGTTTCGCCCCAGGAAACTGCGGTGGCGCCCAATCTGACTGTAATGGAGAATATGGAGCTTATGTGCGGTATCCACGGCTTGGCGGATGGCGGCAAAAGGGCTGACGAGCTGATAAATAGCCTTGGACTGGGTGACGTAAAGAATAAAAGAGCAAGCAAGCTTTCGGGCGGCAAGCAGAGGAGCCTCAGCCTTGCCATGGCGCTGGTTGCAGAGCCAAAGCTTTTATTCCTTGACGAACCAACGTTGGGGCTTGACGTTATTGCAAGGAGCGAGCTGTGGGATATCATAAAGGCGCTTAAGGGTAGCA
>JAGBHJ010000288.1 GCA_017935525.1 Clostridia bacterium
GCAAACTACGCTGATGCCCAGCAGTATTGAATACGCCAGCACCATGTCGTGCATTTCAAACTGATTTCTTATGTACTTCTCATCAAACCATTCCGTATTCCAGAATGCCCACCAATTATTGATGCCCAATGTGCTTGGATCAAGATAATTGTGGTAAAACGCAGGCAAAAGCCGATACCACGTGGTATAACCCATGTAATTAAACAGCACCACGCCCAGCCCCAGTATCGTTCCGCCTATACCGTTTTTGACAATGGAGCCCGCACAGTACGTTATTGCGGAATAAAGCAGTATGGCAGGAGCTCTGGCAAAGAGTATCTGTATCATCACGCGCTGTCTTGAGTCCACAAAGTATTCCCACAGAGTAAGCTCCTCTACCCCGCCTCTGGAAAAATAATAATAATCAAAGGAGATATACGACGCCACTCCCACCACCAGCATATTTACCGTAAATATCGCCGCCATCCTGCCAAGCATATAGCTTGCGGGAGAAACTCCCCCTGCCTTTTCCACCTCATAAAAGCCGTCGTTATGATTTCTCATCAGCACCAGCATTGAGGTAATGACGCAAAAAACAGGGATCGCCCACGTCATAGTCCACCCCCTCAAATTGAGCACACGGCCTATGTATGCATCGTAGCTCATAACGTATCTGGGGTCGGTATCCAGTATCTCGTCCACTATCTGGTTATTTTCAACAATAACGTAGACAGTGTTAAGCCCTATCGCACGGGACAGCACCGCACCTATCGCCAGCAAAATGCCTACCCACAGTATTGGCGACCTTACCAGAGTCTTAAACGTCAACCTGTAAGACAGTAAAAACGAATTGTTTTCCAAAAAGCTTTGGAGTCTTCTCATGAGCCTATCCTTACCTCGTTCTCTTTTTTGTAACCAGCAGAGATACTCCACCCAGCACAGCGGAGGTACCCAGTATGATACAGATACACAGTATCATCGTCTTTGTGGTAAATGCGTTCATAATGGGATGGTACACACTCCACTCCGTGTCAAAAAAGCCCCAGTAGTTATACAGATTTTGGGGGCTGGGGTCCAAAAATGAGCCTACAAATTCGGGGATCCTCAGCATCAGCACAGTTGCGCACATATAATTCACCAGCACCATGGCAAGGCCCACAACTCCGCCCGCTATGCCGTTTTTGATCAATGAGCTTATTGCAACCGTCAGCGCAAGGTAGAACAACATACCCGGGAGCATACAGAACAGCAATACCCTGCCCACCCTTACAAACGAATCCCGGAAGAATTCCATTGTTGTAAAGTCCTTCAGTCCGCCCCTTGTAAAGTAGTACAGGTCCACGTTAAGATATGCCAGCACCGCCAAAACAACAAAGTTTACCGTCACAAGCGCCGCAATTCTGCCCCAGAAATACGTAGCTGTGCTTACACCGCCCGCCTTTTCTATCTCAAAGAAATTATCGTCGTGAGTTCTTATCATCATCACCATTGCAGTAATTACCGTAAACAACGGCATAGCATACAGCATGACCTTACCGTTGAGGTTATACATCAAGCCTATGTATCTGTCGTATCCCAACACGTACCTCGGGTCCGTATCCCATATCATCCCCGAAACACCGCCGCCGGGCAACATCTCCACGTACCCGTGGGAAATACGCATCGTATTGTAAATAACCACGCCCACCGCCAAAGCAAACGCTAACCAAACCAACAAAGACCTCAAAAGCGTTTTGATAGACGCTTTGTAAGTTGCAAAAAACATATTTTTCCTCCCGTGCCCACAAAGGGCATTTTCTTTATTTTAAGTACGGCATTGATCTGCCGTTACTTCTGTTATTAAATACTCCGTTGTAATCCAGATTCTGCGCCACAAGCATCAGCGCAATAAAAGTATATGACGCCAACGACTGATAAACGTTGCACTTGACTCCGTCTATCACGACCTCCCACTTGTAAACCGCATATAGCTTGACCAGGTTATCCATCACCGTCTGTATTTTGTCGGCAGATATTTCGCAAGCCTGCGCCAGCACATCAGCCTCAAACACGTACCGCTGATCCATCCTGTGCAGATACATCATAGCTTTCATGGTATCCTTGTCACCAAGCAGCTCAAAAAACAGCCTCATCTTTTCGCCGTCGCCTATTGCTTCGGCAAAGCTGCCGTCCTCATCAGCAAACACCATAAAAAACGGTGACTCCTCATTGGATACGTAGGTAAAGCCCTCATTGGCGTTATAGTACGATCTGTAATGAAGCTTATTGATCTCCAATGGGGAGTACGACGCCTTTGGCTCATCCATCTCCCGCATAAAAAGCCCCTTTTGTATCTGCCAACACGCTTCGCGGACAACTTTTATCCTGTCGGAGGCCTTTGTATGCTTTATCATTTCCATCAATCGCCAGGACACGTCCTCCATGGTGGCTATATTGTTGTCAAACAGCACGTCAAGGGAAATATTAAGTGCCGAGGACAACGCCGTCAACAGATTGCCGTCGGGATAAGTGTCGCTGGTTTCCCATTTTGATACCGCCTGTGCGGAAACGTTCAGTATTGCCGCAAGCTGCTCCTGGGTCATGCCCATTTCCAGACGGCGTTTTTTGATGTTCTGTGCCAAGCTCATTCTTCGTTCCCCCACACAAGCTTTTTGCCGTTAGTCCAGTTCATGTAGTACATATGCTGCGCCTGCACTCTGTCAAACACAAGGGAAAGCACCGCCGTGATCATCTCATCCCCCAAAAAGCTATACACCTCCACGTCTCCCGATATCCTGTGCAGCAGGCTCTTTGTACCCTTGGTAAAGCACACCAGCTCGTCCAGCTTTTCCTTTACCTTGGCAACGTCAAGCCCCGTATGCTCCGACACAAACTCCGCCGTAAAGCTTTCGGAGCACAATGGCGAATGTATAAACGCCAGTACTGCCAGCATATCCGTGTCGGAAAGCGCCTTAAACATCGCCGCCATCCTCTTTTGATTTTCATAGTCATTCAGCCATGAGAAGTTTGACTCATTCTGCAGCTGAAGCACAGCAATATTCATTTCGTTGGAGTTTACAATGTAGCCCGAAAGCTCACCCGTGCTGACCCTGGTCTTTGGCATGGACTGCAAAGGCCCGGGGACCACCTTTTTGCACGCATTATGAGATACAGGATCCTTGTCCACCGTGTAAAAGCACTCGCAAATTACCTTGCGCACCACTTCAAAGGCGCTTACCGCAACTTCAAACCTGTCCTTACCCTTAAAGTCCTCATATATCGCCTGACCTACTGTCATTTCACCTTCCGTCAAGCCCAAAAGCAAGTCCGTGCTGACGTCGTAATACCTTGCCAGCGCCACCACCATGGAAAGATCGGGAGAGGACGTTCCGTTTTCCCACTTGGATACCGTCTTGTTGGATATGGAAAGAGCCTTTGCCACCTGCTCCTGGGTCACGCCCGCCTTTGTTCTTAATTCTACCAATTTTTTGGCTATACTGTATTCTTGCATATCATCACCGCCTACAAAACAATGTAGATTCCTTTCATCTATTATTATACACAAAACCATTGGTTGAGTCAATGTAGTTTATTTTGTATTATTCTCCGTTTTGGAGAATAGATTCAATCATAGGTACTACCAACAGGAACACTTAACAATATTTTTTGCCGATATTTTTGTTTTTCATTAAGTATTGCATGCCAAAAAAGATACTTATAACATTATCATCGCCTCATTTTCTCCAAACAAGAGAATTTGTATATAAGGCAAAAGCGGCTGAACACCATTTGGTGCTCAACCGCTTTATTATTTCTGATAAATAAAAGATCCGCCGCATGATACCGCGACGGATCCTTTGAATTACTTGATTACTTCTTTGCTACTGCAGTGATGTGTGTGTTTATGCCGTTGTACCAGTAGATAAAGCCTGTGATATCAACAACATCGCCCTGCTTAAGATCAGCAAATGCCTTGTAAACTTCTGTTTCAGCGCTTGTGAGGTACTTCTCTACGCAGAACTCATATGTAGCATCGTTGTACTTGATTGTTACGTAGATGTCATCGCCGGGAGCATCGTTCTGATAGCTGATAGCCTCGATCGTAACGCCCTTAAAGATAGCCAGCTTGTTGATGTGGTCGTACATAGCATCCTGACCCAAAAGGCTTGTTGCATCAAATGCTGTTGCAATAAATGTCTTGCCGTCGTTTACAAACTCAAACGTACCGTCCATGATCTCAACCTCGCCTGCCCATGCGCCCTTGTAGCCGGAAACCTTGATCTTTGTGCCGGGAACAAGCTTAGCTGAGTCTTCCTCGCTACAAGCCATCTCATATGCGAAGTAGCCGCCGTCCTTATCCTGCAGGTAAACTGTGATCTTGTTATCCCACCAAGACTGTGTAGCCTGTACGTAAGCCTCGATCACTACCTCGGAATCCATTGCTGCTGCAACGTATTCTGCATACGTCATTACGCCCTCGGACTTAACGCCGTCGTCACCTGTGGGACCTTCTGTGGGTGTAGGCTCCTTGGAGCAGCCTGTTACAACCAAAGAAAGAGCGCATACCAAAA
Source organism: Clostridia bacterium (assembly GCA_017935525.1). GTDB lineage: Bacteria > Bacillota > Clostridia > HGM11327 > HGM11327 > SIG351. Next base: position 4,530 of record JAGBHJ010000288.1, read on the forward strand.
CCAAAAGTACACTAACAAATTTCTTCATTGTTTTTCTCCTTACTTTTTGGGGTCATCCCCAATATTTTTACAGAATACATTATATACCTTTTTTTGCTAATTGTCAATACCCTTTGTGATATTTTGTGATATTTTCTTGTAAAAAAGAGGGGCAAAACGGCTACCTGCCACAAAGCAGGTAGCCGAACGATGTTTGCCCTTGCAGGCAAGTGATGTCGGCTTCGCCTAATGATGTAACCTTTGGTAATGATGTTAC
>JAGBHJ010000036.1 GCA_017935525.1 Clostridia bacterium
ACTCTTGCATCAAAGCCATCGAAGGCTGTCAACAAGGGCTTTATTTCATCCAAAGATAGGGAAGATACCCCGCTGTAACCAAAATCTTGTCCTAAAGCTCTGTATTTGCTCTCGCACAACGAGTGAAAAGGCAACAGATCCACCTTTCTTACTCCTGTGGGGCGTATTTTATCCGCTATTCTTGACAGATACTCAATACTGTCGTTGTGGCCGGGGATTATGGGGATACGAACGGTAACATCCATGCCGAGGGAGCAAAGGTATTGTATATTGTCCAACACGGTCCACAAGCTTCCGCCGGTCACTCTTTTGTAATCCTCATCGGAATTACACTTTACGTCAACGTAATACTTCCTTGCGTATTTGGTAAGCTCCACAAACACCTCCCGCTTTGCTTGGGCAGAGGTATCTATCAGCACGTCAATGCCGTTTTCGTGGCATTTTTGCGCAAGCTCAGTGGTAAATTCCCATTGCAGCAGGGGCTCACCGCCGGATATGGTTACTCCGCCGCCCGACTCCCTGTAAAAATCCACGTCCTCAAGAATGACGGACAAAATGTCGTTTGAGGATAAATGCTTGCCGTTTATTTCCAAAGCGTGGAAAGGACAAGAGTCTACGCATTTGCCGCACTTGAGGCAAAGCTCTCTGTTGAGCTTGTGCTCGCCGATTGTAATGCAGTGAACGCCGTTTGGGCAGGCGTCAACGCATTTGCCGCACCCCGTGCAAAGAGAGGAGAAAAACAGAAGACTTTTGTCACCTTTAATAGTTTCTGGGTTGTGGCACCAAGGACAATGGAGGGGACAGCCCTTTAAGAACACGGTGGTTCTGATGCCGGGACCGTCCCCCAGCGAAAACCTTTGTATAAGGCTGATATTGCCCATCATATGCTTGTGTGCTCCGTGCGCTTGAGAATATCCTCCTGTACGGATCTGTCCAGTCTTGTGTAGTACGCTGAAAAACCCGAAACTCTTACAACAAGGGAGCCGTATTTGGAGGGGTTATCCATTGCGTCCTTCAAAACGTCTCGAGAAACGGAGTTTATCTGGACCTCCTGGCCACCTCTGTTAAAATATACTCTTATGAGAGCGCCCAATTTCTGTCGCTTATCGTCTTCGGTAAACATTGAGGGCGGATATTTCTGATTGATAACCGTACCTGTTGCGGATTTTGTATAATCCGGCTTGGAGAGTGACAGGAAGGTAGCGGTAGGTCCGTTTTTATCCATTCCGTGCATGGGGGATGCCGCATCGCTGACCTCTGCACGAGCCTTTCTGCCGTCGGGGGATGCGCCTATACAAGCACCTGCGTATATATTTGCCGTATTTGATGCAATGGCGATGTACACGGGACCGCCGTCCGACGTTCTGTATTCGTCAAATATCTCTACGTGCTTATCCACAAACCAAACAGCCCACTTATCTACAAAATCGTCGTTGTTACCGTATTTGGGACAATCCAGCATGAGGCGGTATTCCTCATCGTAGCCCTCAAAATTCGCCATCAAAACGTCACGCATATGTGCGAGAGTCATTTTCTTCTCAATAAATACAAGCTTTTCTATAGCTGCGAGGCTATCGGCAATGGTTGCAACGCCCATACAGCAAGCACCGTGGGCTGACGGGTATTTTGCACCGCCCAAATTGATATCAAGACCTCTCTCCAGACAGCAATTACAGAAGCAGGAAAGGAATGGCTGCTGATAATCGTCCGCCTTTATGTTGTAGCTGCGGTGAATTCCGTCAACGTAGATCTTTGCACCGTAACGCATCTGCTTTTCAACAGCGTCGACAAATTCATCCATCGTATTAAAGTCTTCAGCTTCGCCCGTTTGCAGACCTTCAACGTTGCCCTTAAGCATACATTTGCCGTTTGTAAGGGCGTATTCCAGGTATTTGGGCGAATTGTATCTTCCGTCCGACCACGGCGGCTGATTTCCTTGAATAAAGTTTTCGATGCATCCCACCATGCAGTAATTCCTGCAATCCTCAAGAGAGTATATTCCGTAGCGGTAAAGCGCAGGGATATTTGCATCGTCATTCATCAGCGCAGGGTAACCCAAGCCCGTACCGATGACCTTTAGGCACTCGTCAATGAATTTTTGCGGCGTGCCCTTGTTTATCCTTGCAGAAAGGTTGGGACCGGGCACGTGACACTTGTTTACCGCATTGAGTATCAGGTAAGAAAGCTCGTTTGTTGCGTCACTGCCGTCACAGGGCTTTACACCGCCTATGGCGATATTACAAACGTCATCGTATCCGTCAAGAACCGTCAGCTCGTGTATCTTATACAGGGCAGATGCGATGATCTCCTCGGCATCCTCCGGGGTAAGTGTTCCGTTATTTATATCGTTTGTGTAGAATGGATACAAATACTGGTCCAGCCTACCAAATGCCATTGCATATCTGCGCTCGTAATGGAACAGAATGTGAGTTATAAACACCAGCTGAAGCGCCTGGCGGAATGTCTTTGGCGCATTGTGAGCAACGTATCTGCAGTCCTCCGCCTGCCTTTGCAAGCCCATACGCTCTGCCTCGTCTGCGTACTGTTCAAATACTGTGGACATTGCGTTCATAGTGCGCTCAGCGGCAGTCAGAAAGTCTATTCTGTCCTTATGTCCCTCAAACTTCTTCATTGAGCTGTGGATAATGCTTACGTTGCCGTCAATGCCTCTTGCGAGGAATTCTTGATAATTGGACGCATAATGGTCAAAGCCGTTGCCGAAATGCCTCAAACCTGCGTATTCGCAATCTGCAGGCAGATCAAAGCTGTCGCCGTATTTGCCTCTTATAGAGCCCAAAATAAGATCATTCTTATATACGTGCTTTTTGTGGCAGATAAACAGCTCGCTGATAGCGTCAGCCCTGCGCAAAACGTTTGATTGTGATCTGTTCTTGTTAAAGCCTCTGAGGTAAAGTCTTTCTCTTATGTCCACCGTTTCGGCAGATCTGGGCTGGCATACCTCATTTCTTAATTCTTCAAAGCTCATATTGCCTCCTTTGGTCCAATGGACCTTGTATCAATTTTCGGTGAGCATCACCGTTACGATCTCAAAATTCTTTACGTCAACGGTTATGCTGTTATTAACAACGGGAATTTCCGTTTCTTTATTTTCCAAAAGGTCTGTGATAAACGCTCTCTTGAACGGGAATCCGAATTCAAGCGTTGCTTTGGTACGCATATTGTGAGCGTCGTAAAATCTTACGATGGTGTCACTTGAGTTCTGCGCCTGCTTTAATACCTCAACGACGATATTGTCCTTGTTGCACTTGACTGCGGAGTACTCATCCTTAAGGCATCCTGCCTGCTTAGTCATCTTTACGGCAGTCATGGGAGCGTTTAAGCTGTACGCCTGGTTAACTGTACCGCCGCATACTGCGCTGTTCTTGTGGGGATAGATGGAGTACAGTATCTCGTGGTTGCCAAGGTCGCCGCCGTAGAATGGGGACTCTGCGCACTTGACAAGTGTAATAGCCAACGTGTTGTCGTATGAGCTGAAGCCGTACTTACAGTCGTTGAGCAGGGAAACGCCGTATCCGCTGTCGGAAACGTCCACCCACTTGTGCATACAGGTTTCAAATTTTGCCTCATCCCATGAAGTATTCATATGGCAAGGACGTTCAACGTTGCCGTACTGTATCTCGCTGGTGGTCTTTGTAGCTCTGATATCAAAGGGGAAGAGCGCCTTCAATATGATATGTGTATCATTTATATCAAGCTGAC
>JAGBHJ010000289.1 GCA_017935525.1 Clostridia bacterium
CCGTTATTGATTTTATTGTAACATATGCTCCCTTCTTTGTCAAGGGACCCTTGGCAACAAGGCAAAAAGAAGCTCCCTTATCTGTACAAATTGAGAAAAATATGGTATAATTATATGAGTGTAATTTTGCCCGCAGGCAAATAAGAAACGGAGCTTTTATGATACTTACCAGGGATAAGTCCTTTTACAAAAATTTCTTTTCTCTTATGGTGGTGCTGGCGTTGCAGAACATGATAGTCCTCAGCGTGAACCTCATAGACAATATTATGATCGGAAGCTATTCCGAGGAAGCGTTGTCAGGTGTAACCGCCGTCAACCAGATTCAGTATATCTTTCAGCAGCTGCTGATGGGCTCGGGTGACGCCCTGGTGGTGCTGGGAAGCCAGTATTGGGGACAAAACAGAACGCAACCCATCAAGCGCATATACGTCGGCGGACTGATGCTGGGGCTTTGCGTAGGCATTCTGCTGTTTGTGGCGGCGTCAATCATCCCCGACAGCATGATTTCCATATTCACAAGCAATGAGCTTCACATACAGTACGGCGTGGAATATATCAATATAATCAAGTTTACATACCTTATATTCCCCATCATCACGCTTACGTTGTCCTCGCTCAAAAGTGTGGAGACAGTTAAGATCGCATTCGTAACGTCAGTCGTAAGCCTGTTTATCAATGCAGGCATCAACTACACGTTGATATACGGTAATTTCGGATTTCCCCGTATGGGTGTCACAGGTGCTGCCATCGGTACTCTCGTTGCAAGAGCAGTAGAGCTTACAATCATTTTTATCTACGTATTCAGGATCGACAAAAAGCTGTGTTACAAATTCAAGGATCTGTTTACCTTTGATAGAGACTCCGTGGTCCATTACCTTAAGACCTGCTATATGTTCGTGATCGTGGCAGTAATGTTCGGTCTTTCCACAGCGTTGCAGACGGTAATTCTTGGTCACCTTGATGTTAGTAATTTTGAGGGCGATGCCATCGCAGCAAACTCCATTTCCTCCACAATGTACATGATGCTTAAGGTTGCCGCAATTGGAGCCGCCTCCGCCGCGTCAATAACCATAGGCAAATCCATCGGGCAAAACCGCATCGACAAGGTAAAGGAATACACAAAAACTTTGCAGATAATATTTGTGTGCATCGGAATTATCACCAGCATTACCTTATTCTTGATCAGAATACCCATACTCAATCTTTATACAGACATTTCCGACAACACACGTCAGCTGGCAAACAACTTTATACTTGTGCTTTGCGTCACGTGCATCGGAACTTCATACCAGATGCCCGTAATGACGGGAATTATCCGCGGAGGCGGAGATTCCGCATTTGTGCTTAAGAACGACCTTGTAAGCATATGGGGTATCGTTATCCCCGTATCCATTATAGCGGCGTACGTGTTAAAGCTGCATCCCGTGGTGATCGTCGTTTGTCTGAATGCTGACCAAGTGTTCAAGTGCGGAGCATCATTTATAAAATGCAACAGATATAACTGGATCAAAAAGCTCACAAAGCCCGAGACCCCATCCGAGGCTCTCGCAAAGGAGGACTGACCGTGAAAAAGAAGACATTGCTCAATATAAAAAAGAACGACGTATTCCCTGCTACCGTTACCGCATACACCAGCGAGGGCTTGGGAATTTGCCGTATTGACGACACGGTGGTATTTGTACCGGAGACAGCGATCGGTGACGAGCTGGAGGTGCGCA
>JAGBHJ010000290.1 GCA_017935525.1 Clostridia bacterium
GTCCATCTTGCGTAAAGCGTTGTGTTCTGGGAGATGGAGACTGTTGACGTTGCAGTGATCAACGTACCGCCGGACTTTGCCGTGTACCAGCCCGCACAGGTATAGCCCTTTCTGGTGGGAGTGGGCAAAGTGCCGTACTGCTTTGTCTTTTCCACGGTGATGCTTGCAAAGGAACCGCTGCCGCCGTTGGAGTCAAAGCTTACCGTATATTTCGGATTGAATACCGTTACGTTGACAGTTGCCGTAACTCTTACCACGCCGCCGCTTGTGCCCGTGTACGCCATTGTAACCGTAACGGTAGTCGTGCCTGCTTTTTTTGCAGTTACAACTCCCGAGGAATTAACCGTTGCAATGGATGCGTCCCCCGTTACCCAAGTGAGCTTTGCTCTTGAAGTAGGAGAATAGCTTACCTTGCCCGAGAAGGCGTGTGTCTTGCCCAGCTCCAACGTCACGTTGCCGCCGGAAATGGCAACAGTCGGCATTTTGACTGTGAATTGCTTTCTTCCGCTGGTTTTTGACCCTGCGGCGTTTGTGGCAACGTAATATACGTAATAAGACGTTGAGCCACCGTCAAGGGCTGTAAACGTGTACGAGCAATCGGAGAAGCCGGAGGTGTACGTATGCACCACCTTGTCCGTCTTTGCGTTTACAATATAATAGGTTACTGATCTTGCATTCTTTATGGATGCGGAAAATTTGATGGTATCTCTTACAGTAAATTCAGTTGCAGCGGCACCCGATGAATTCTTTACCGTGATATCCCCTGCCACTATGGGCACTGCCTTTTCCGGCGGGTAGTCGGAGCTTGTGTAAAGTGACATTTTGCCGCCGCGCTCCGCATAGATCTGCGCCCAAGTGTAGAATTTCTTGGTTCTTACTTTGTTCTTTCCGTACGTGCCGGAGCTCCAGTTGGCGTCGCATATGTAAATACCGTCCGACGCAACGTCGTACACTACCATGGTATGCTGACTGCCGCCCTTTGACACCGCCTGAATGATGTCACCGGGCTGTGCCTTCAGGAGCAAGCTCTTGACGGATGCTTCCGTACAAACGGACAGCGTACCCTTAAGTGTCATATCCGGGTCGCTACGGAAAATGTACATATTGGAGTAGTAAGACCTTGCCATCTCCGTGCCGAAAAGTGCTCTCCAAACCTCGGACGCATAACCAAAGCACTCCCAAGGTCCTATCGTGCCATCCTTTGCGGTAAAGGTACCCTGCACGGCGTCATTATTCTTGGAGCCCTTCCACGTTGAGCCGTTGGGCATAAACTGTATTATCGCCTCAAAGCGCGCCTGCAGCTCGGCGGTAGTTTCGGGGTCGTCATCATTACGCAGAGCACCCGAAAGCTGTACCCAACCGTACTTGCCGTTATATCCCGTATAACCCCAAGCTCCGTTAGTAGTTATGCTCACAACGTATATCTCTGTCCCCTTTGGCACTGTTACGTACGTTGCGGCAGATGCGCTCTGCGAGGCTTTGATAGGCAGACCTCCCGATGCAGTTACGGTGTAACATGAATTGACGGGGCCCAGCCATGCCGCTGCTCTGCTCTTGATGACGCTCACGGAGGGCACCACCACAGCCAGCATTAAAATCAGCGACAAAAGCAATATCAAAAGCCTTTTGCTTTTTCTGTTCATAATATAATTCCTTTCGGTTTTATCCTCATATACAGCTTTGCTGTCACCCGCTTGGTGACAGTTCGCCTTTATACTACACATATCATCATTTTATCATATTACTTCGATTCTGTCAATAATTTTTTTGACAAAAATAAGCAGAAAATGCGATAGGAGGGAATTATGGACGGAGAATTTACAAATTTGGCGTCCCCGACATTCCGGAATGCCAAATTCACGTTTCTTCAGCATGACATTACTATTTCTGAAACCATTATTATCGCGACTAATGCTCCCCACTTTCTGTTCACCCAGAAAGTGGCAAAGAGGTGCTTAAGGGAATGGGGGAACTCAACCCTTGCCAAATAGTATTGTTTAGCGGCACTAATTTCCTGTTTTCCCTGCTCGCACTATGGTTTGACCCGGCAAGTGTTTCCCACTCCCTCCCCTCCCTTAAGGATCCTA
>JAGBHJ010000291.1 GCA_017935525.1 Clostridia bacterium
CCCCTCTCTTGATCAAGGATATTGAGGAATTGATTCAGGAAGACTTTATTATGAAGGACATCCTGCTGAGAGTAGGCTTGTACGCCACCATACTTATTATATCAATGGTATGTACGTACGTTCAAGCTCTGACCCTGCAAAGGATAGGACAAAAGATAATGTCCGCCATCCGTGAGGATCTTTTCAGCCACATACAAACGCTTTCTCACTCACAGTTGAACGTTACACCCGTGGGCGTGCTGGTAACCAGAGTTACAAACGACACCAACTCCATCTCCATGATGTTTACAAACCTTTTGGTAAACCTTTTGAAGAACTGCGTCATGATAATAGGCGTGCTGGTGGCAATGCTTCTGCTGAATTATCAGCTGACGTTGATGGTGCTCTGCTTTGTGCCATTTATAATCCTTTTTACCCTTATATTCAGAAAATTCGCCAGAAGGGCGTACAGAATGGTTAAGGACGGCACAACGGATATCAACATATTCCTGTCGGAAAACCTCTCCGGTATGAAGATAATACAGATATTCAACCGCGAGGAGAAAAAGATACGTGACTTTGAAGCAAAGAACAAAAAGCTGGGCGATGCAAAGCAGCAGCAGATATTGGTATTCGGTATTTTCCGCCCCATGATCTATATGCTCTACATCTCCTCCGTGCTTTGCCTGTTCTACCTTGGCGGCAAGGGCTACATTGACAATTTTGAGTTTATGGGTCAGACCGTGGGCGCAGGTACTGTGGTAGCATTCTACATGTACATCTCCAAGTTCTTTAACCCCATACAGAATCTGGCAGAGCAGTTCAACAGACTCCAAGCTGCCTTTGCTTCCGCAGAAAAGATATTCACCATATTTGACATCCAGCCCGAGATCGTGGATTCTCCCGACGCCATAGAGCTGGAGACCGTAAGGGGCGAGATCGAATTTAGGAACGTATGGTTCCAATACGTGCCCGACGAATGGGTGCTCAAGGATGTATCCTTTAAGGTAAACGCCAAGGAGACTGTGGCATTCGTTGGATCCACCGGCTCCGGCAAGACCACCATACTCTCCTTGATCTGCAGAAATTACGATATTCAAAAGGGTGAGATACTCATCGACGGCATCGATATCCGCAAAATAAAGATTGCATCCCTCAGAAAGCACTTTGGGCAGATGCTTCAGGATGTATTCCTGTTTTCGGGCACTATCAAGAGCAACATAGTGCTCCGTGACGAAACCATCACCGACGAGGAGGTAATGCAGGTCTGCAAGTACGTCAACGCTGACCAGTTTATCAACAAGCTCAAGGACGGCCTTAACGAGGAGGTGCGTGAGCGAGGCAACAACTTCTCGGCAGGACAAAGACAGCTCCTCTCGTTTGCAAGGACCATGGCGCACAAGCCCGAGATAATGATACTTGACGAAGCAACAGCCAATATCGATACGGAGACCGAGGTGCTTATACAGAATTCTCTGGAAAAGATGATGAACGTAGGCACGATGCTGATGGTTGCCCACAGACTTTCCACCATCAAGCACGCGGACAAGATAATCGTGCTTTCCCACGGTGAGATAGTTGAGCAGGGCTCACACGCAGAGCTTTTGGAAAAGCGCGGCAGATATTACAACCTCTATATGCTCCAGTACCATAAAGAACAGCTGGGAGCGCAGTAAACAGCAAGGCCATTGCTTGGTGATAGAGGCAGATTCAAACGAAGGACCTATGACGGACTTCGCAAAGCAGTCAAACCCGACCTATTGATCATAGGTCGGGTCTTTTTTGTCCGCGCAGAAGCTGTTGAGTAGTTTTTCCCGCATCCTTTTCTTATCGGAAAGACGTATTAGTGCGGAGTCTTCCACGGCTCCCTCTGTTTGATGATCGGTAGGAGCGACCTTTGCGTCGCCCGCGGGCGTTCACAGAATGCCCCTACGGTTTGCATGTTGATTAAAACCTTCCCCGGTGAGGGAAGGCTTTTAATAGGGTTTTGATATGTAAATGTCAAAAGCACCTTTGCGTTTCTTTTGAAAAAATCTTGTTGTCTTTAATTACGTCCGTAGTTGTCAAAAACAAAACAGACACAACAGTATTAACTGCCGTGTCTGTTGGTTTTCTTATGAGCTTATTTGCTCTTTTGTTTACTTCAGCTTTGCCCTTTTCTTTTTACTTGCCACAATCACAGCTATCACCGCACCGATGATCACAATTATCGCAAGCGGTCCCGCCCAAAGTATCGGGTAATGGGCAAGGGCGGATATAAAGTCCTCCTCAAGAGGGAATGACGGGAACAGCGGATAGCCGTATTCAAAGCCGCAAAGGTCACAAACAGGTCTTTCCGTAAATGAAAGCTTGCC
>JAGBHJ010000292.1 GCA_017935525.1 Clostridia bacterium
AATTTACAAGGGGAATTTTGGGGGAGGGGGATAAATGCGGATTTTGGTTGCCCTTTTTGTCACATTACCAAAGAAAACACTTGCATATTTGCGGTTTTTGGTGTATAATTAGAGTGTATAGTTTTATACATATTTTGTATAGTGGTAGATAAGGAGAAAATATGCGTAAAGTTAAGATCGTAACGGACAGTACAGCCGATCTTTCCGCAGAATTGGTGGAAAGATACGACGTTGATATCGTGCCCCTGGCGGTTCATCTTGGAGAGGATGAATACAAGGATGGCGTTGATATCAAGACGGCGGACGTGTTTGCCTATGCTGATAAGACAAAGACGTTGCCCAAGACGGCTGCGGCATCCGTGGCTGAGTTTGAGGAAACGTTCAAAAAGTGGATCGACAATGACTGTGATGTGGTGTACATGGGCATTGGTAGCAAGCTTTCTGCAACGTATATGTCTGCAAAGCTGGCAACGGAAAGCCTCCCCGAGGGCAGAGTACAGGTGGTTGACTCCCTCAACCTTTCCACAGGTATCGCTTTGTTGGTGTGCAAGGCGGGTGACATGGTAAAAGAGGGCAAGAGTGCGGATGAGATCGCGGCAAAGTTGAATGAGATCGTGCCCAAGGTAAGAGCAGGCTTTGTGGTTGACGTGGTGGATTACCTCTACATGGGTGGCAGATGCTCTGCAATGGCTAATTTTATGGCGGGAGTGTTAAAGCTTCGCCCCAGATTGGCTGTTAAGGATGGTGTTATCCTTTCAGACCAGAAGTACAGAGGCACCTATGAGCGCTGTCTGATGCAGTATACAAAGGATATTATCGGCGGCATGGTAGACCCCGACAAGACGAGAGTGTTTATTACCCGTGCCATTACTCCCGGTAGTGATCTGGGCGATAAGGATGCGGAAAAGGTACACGCAGAGCTGGAAAGCCTTGGCTTTGGAGAGATACTCCACACAGAGGCAGGATGCGTTATTTCGTCACATTGCGGCCCCAGAACGTTGGGCATACTCTACATAGAGAACTGATATGAATAAAATTACGGTGAAGGCACCGGCAAAGATCAACTGGTATCTGAACGTCGGAGCAAAGCGCTCCGACGGATACCACGATATTTCCACGGTCATGCAGACGGTTGAGCTGTACGACACACTTTCCTTTGAAAGGGCGGATCATAACGATGTGCGCTTGTGCGTTGTAAACGGTGGGGCGGATATCCCCACGGACGAAAGAAACATCGTCTGCCGTGCCGCAAGGGCGCTGGGCGTATATGGCGTGGATATAAAGCTGGAGAAAAACATACCTTCCCAGGCAGGTTTGGGCGGAGGCAGCTCTGATGCGGCTTCTGCTCTTTGTGCGTTGAACGACCTGTTTGAGTTGGGTAAGACCAAGGCCGAGCTTGCAAGGATAGCGGCAGGCATTGGTAGCGACGTTCCGTTTTTTGTCTATGGCGGAGCGTGCCTAATTGGCGGCATGGGGGAGGAGGTTACACCCTTACAGCCCGTTGACAGCTACAAAATAGGCATAATAAAGCATAGCGCAGGACTTTCCACAAAGGACGTTTTTGCAAGGTTTGACAGTCTGCCGTACAGGTGCGACGTTGGACTTGACGAATTCCTGCGACATTTTAACAACGAAGATAAAAATTTACACGAATACCTTTTTAATTCTCTTGAGCCGGCGGCGTTGAGTCTTTGCCCCGACATTGTAAGGGCAAGGGACGAAATGCTGGAGCTGGGGGCTTGCCGCGCCATGATGAGTGGTAGCGGAACCTCCGTGTTTGGACTTTTTGATGAAAAGACCATGGCTCTTGCGGCAGAGAGAAAAAAGGACGACGGTGAATTTTGGAAGGTATAAAAACAGATCTCTATTGGTTTGGACTTTAGTGGGTGTAACAACACAGGAGATAATAAATGATCAAAAATCTTGAGAACGGCAATATAGGCATTAAGGGTGCGTCATATGACCTTTTGATAAGGGATCACATTATTGACGTAATCATATGTGGAACAGCATTTGCATCGCTTGACGTTCGTACGGCAATAAATCAGACAAACGATGACCTCTCTGTGACAAAGGATGCAGAGGGTGATTATCCGTACATAGCTTCCGTCGAAGAAAAAAACGGTGAGGTTGAGGTCATATGGAAGAATAACAGCTCGCTGTGGGAAAAGGAATACAAGCTTGTTTGCAGTTATACCCGTTTCAAATTTTTTGTAAAAGTCAAGGGTAAAGGCAGAGTGGATAGCGTCAACTACTTTAGCGGAAATATGGCGGCACGGGGATTCGGTAGCGATTATGAATTTTCAAATGGCTTCTATCCCAATAAGGCTTATAACGATTCAGAGCCTGAATACAGCTTCAGAGCAGGTAAGCCTTGCCATCGCTTGATCAGAACCAACGGACTTATGGTTCCACCTATGTATGTTTATTCATTCAGATGTGAGGGGATAGGAGAGAGGCTTGCACTTGGTCTTGTAGCGGAGCGTGGTGAACATAATTTCCATAATTTTGTTTATAATCTTTCCGAATTGTACGATATTCGCACAGGATTCTATCTGACGACTGACCAGGACGGACACACGTACGTTGACGGCGAATGGACAGCACCGTATATTATCGGTTACAGCGCCGTTGATGACCTTAATGCTTGTCAGAAATACAGTGATTATTATTTCTCATCCGGAATTGCAAAGCCTGTAAAGACAGGTAAAAAGCCTCGTTTCTGGTATGGACCGTTTATATGCGGTTGGCTTCACCAGGGTATATATGCCACAAAGGAAAGACATTTTAACAGCGCTGCTGTGTGTCAACAGTGGTTGTATGATGAGATGCTTGATATTTGCGACCAAAATGGACTTAAGCCCAAGGCGATGATCATCGATGACAAGTGGATGAAGGCCTACTCCACATATGAGGTGGATCCGGAGAGATTTCCTGATTTCCGCGGATATGTTGAGGAGTGCAAGAAAAAGGGCGTTCATCCCATGCTGTGGTTTATGATGTGGTCAGCACAGGGGTGGCCCCATGAGGATATGATCATTACAGATGATTATGGTGATAAAGCTTTGGATCCTTCTGATCCAAGGGTGATAGAAAATATTAAAAAATCCCTGGTTCGTATGCTTTCAGATGCTGATGGTTGTTATAATTGTGACGGCATCAAGATGGATTTTGCCTTTGTCAATCCCGTGGGTAAGCATTTTAAGACTTATTCCGGTAAGTACGGTGTGGAGCTGATGTACGATTACATGGAGCTGGTGTATAATACGGTACACGAGATAAAGCCTCATGCTCTTGTAAATAACAGCGCATGTCATCCGTATTTTGCGCACATATGCGACCAGTCAAGACTGCACGATTATTTCCCCACGAACCGTCGCAATCTGGAGGATCTCTCAGTGCGTGCAAAGCTTTTCTCCATTGCTGTCCCCGGTGCTTTGATGGATACTGATAATTCCGGCTTTGTGACTCGTCGCGATACGATGCGTTGGCAGTTGAATCAGCAGACGATCGGTGTGCCGGACCTTTATGCGCTTATTCCGTCAAATACTTTTGACTTTAATTCCGAGGATCTTCGAGCTATCGCGGAGGTGTGGAACGAGTATTCCGCAAGGATCGACGCAATGGTTGGGGAAGATGTTATATAATAAGTAGATAAATTTTTAAGGAGATATAGATATATGAAGTTAGGTATAGTAGGCTTGCCGAACGTGGGCAAGTCAACACTGTTCAATGCTATTACAAAGGCGGGCGCAGAGTCTGCCAATTATCCGTTCTGTACGATAGAGCCCAACGTGGGTACTGTGGCGGTGCCCGATTCCAGGCTTGACGTGCTGGCAGAGCTGCACAATTCCAAAAAGGTGACCCCTGCGGTGGTTGACTTTGTTGATATTGCAGGTCTTGTGCGCGGCGCCAGCAAGGGCGAGGGCTTGGGTAACAAGTTCCTTTCCCACATAAGAGAGGTTGACGCCATCGTTCACGTGGTAAGATGCTTTGACAACGAGGATATCATTCACGTTGATAACAGCGTAGATCCCTTGAGAGATATCGACACCATCAATCTGGAGTTGACGCTTTCCGACCTGGAATTGTCAGAAAAGCTTATTTTCAGCGCGGAAAAAAGACTTAAGGCGGATAAGGACGTGCAGGAGGAGTACGATCTTCTCAAGCGCATAAAGGAAAACCTTGAGGCTGAAAAGCCCGTAAGCAGCATGGGCTTGACGGATGAGGAGCAGAAGCTGATAAGAGGCTATTGCTTTTTGACAGAAAAACCCGTTATATACGTTGCCAACATTGCGGAGGATGCGGTTGGTCAGCCCGATAACGACTACGTTCTGGCGGTAAAGAAGTACGCCGAGGAGCATGGTTCATTGGTGATGGTAATAAGCGCACAGATCGAGGAGGAGATCGCACAGCTGGACGATGAGGAAAAGGCTGTGTTTATTGAGGAGCTGGGATTGGATGAGTCCGGCTTGGACAAGCTGATAAGAGTTTCTTATGCAACGCTGGGTCTGATAAGCTATTTTACCGCAGGTGAGAAGGAGACCCGTGCATGGACTATCACAAAGGGCATGAAGGCACCCCAGGCGGCAGGTAAGATCCACTCCGATTTTGAGAGAGGCTTTATCAGAGCAGAGGTCATCCACTACGACGACTTTATGCAGTACAAGAGCATGACAGCCGCAAAGGAAAAGGGCTTGGTTCGCTCCGAGGGTAAGGAATACGTAATGGTGGACGGAGATATCGTTCTGTTCAGATTTAACGTATAATATTAGGAAATATTTACATACCCTACTTTCTTTACACAAGGGAGTAGGGTATGGCTGACTTTAGGGGTAGGGGCTTTGCTCAAAGCATTTGTTATACAGATGAGAGGACGTCGGAAAATAAGGATCTGCAGGTAAACTCATATATTTTTGTAATTCCAACAATGCAACCTGAAGTTTACATTTGGAAACGGCAAATTGGTGGTGTGTTTTTGATGAGTGTTCTATAATTTAAGCAACGCAGCGTTAGAAAACATAAGGAGAAATGATTATGACACTTGGTGAAAAGCTATCAAAATTGAGAAAAGAATACAACTACACACAGGAACAGCTTGCTGATATACTGGGCGTTTCCCGTCAGTCGGTCAGTAAATGGGAATCAGATATTGCATATCCCGAAACAGATAAACTGGTAAAAATAGGAAAGCTGTTTGAGTGTTCGATGGATTATCTTCTCAATGAGGATGTTACCAAAAAGCAAGGGTTACAACCTGCTGAAGATGAAAACATTTGGGATAAGTTCAGAGAGCAGCTCCACGAACGCAAGAGTGAAAAGATGGTTTTCGGTATGCCGCTTTATCATATCGGAAGAAACGCACACGGATTTTTTGCAGTGGGACTTAAGGCACGTGGAGTATTTTCCTTCGGTCTGATTTCACGAGGTATCTTCTCGTTTGGTATGCTCTCCCTTGGGGCGGTTTCTATAGGCTTGTTGTCGCTGGGCCTGATTGCCGCAGGCGTGTTTTCAGTCGGACTTCTTGCTGTCGGTTCGATTGCTGCAGGATTATTTGCAGCAGGAGCGATCAGCGCAGGCTTTATATCATTTGGAGCTCTATCGGTTGGCTATTTCTCATCAGGAGCACTTGCTATCGGTAAATTTGTTGCTGTCGGAGACCACGCCCGTGCTATGATCGCAATAGGTCAAACTCTGGCAGACGGAAGCGTTTACAGCCATATTGGAGATCTGACAACGGCAGATATACAGAAGATCTTAGAATGGCTTGACTCCAACGTTCCGTCTTGGCTTGGATGGGCAAAAGAAATTTTCAAATATTATATTCAATAGATTCCAATATGTCAAACATGATAAAACCAGCCCCGACAGACTAAAGATCTGCCGGGGTTCTTGTTTGTCTGTTTTATATCCGTAGGGGTGTTCTTTGAACGCCCGCAGGAAAACGTGGTTTGCCCCTGCCGTGTGTCAGGCAGTTTTTGTGATTTTTCCGTTATAAATATTTCCTCTTTTTCTTGAATATTTTTTTAGAATAATAAGAAAATTTTCGCAAAAAACTATTGACATCTGGGAAAAAAGTAGTATAATATACACAGAAAGTCAAAGAAAGTCAAAGTAAATAAGGAGCGCGCTTATGGAATATAAAGATTACTATCAGATACTTGGAGTGGATAAAAAGGCATCCAAGGACGAAATAAAAAAGGCATACCGCAAGCTGGTAAAAAAGTACCATCCCGACACGGGGGACGAAAGCACACGCAGTAAGGAGAAATTCCAGGAGGTGTCCGAGGCATACGAGGTGCTGAAGGACGACGAAAAGAGAAAAAAGTACGACGCCTTTGGCGCAGGGGGCAATTTTGGCAATGGCGCACATTTTGACCCGTCCCAGTATGGGTACAAGGTGGAGTACGGCGGAGGCGGCACGGATTTTTCCGACTTTTTTAACATGATATTCGGCTCGTCGGGGGGCTTTGGATTTAACGGCGCCGGGGCAGGCGGCAGAGCCTACGGTTATTCCGCAGGGGCAGACCCCTTTGGCGGCTACACGGCTCAACAGCCCGAGGCACAGGGCGAGGCGGAAATATCCGTGTTGGAGGCGTACAACGGCACGGAGCGTATGATGCAGGCAGGGTCACGGCAGATAAAGGTCAAGATCCCGGCGGGTATCAAGGATGGAGAAAAAATAAGGATAAAGAGCGAACACGTCTGCGTAAAAATAAAGGTCACGGACGACCCTACCTATAAGCTGGTGGATGAAGTGCTGCACATGGACGTAAAGATACAGCCCTACGAGGCGGTCCTGGGTGGCAAGGTGGCGTTTAATACGATCGACGGCTCTGCAATAAGCCTTAACGTCAAGGCGGGTACGCAGGCGGGACAAAAATTCAAAATCCCCCGCAAGGGCTACAAGGACAGAAAGGGCAACGTGGGCGACCTGATCGTTTCCGTTGTGATAGACGTGCCAAAAAGCCCAAGCGAGGAGGAAATAAAGCTTTACAAAGAGCTGCAAAAGCTTCATAGCGTATAAAGGAGGACATTATGAATCTTGAGAAAATGACAAAAAAGACACAGGAAGCGCTTGTTACCGCACAGAACATGGCGGTGGAGCGCTCTATCCAGGAAATAGACGTGGAAATGCTCCATCTGGCATTACTGCAGGGGGAGAGCACAGTCAAGGGCATACTTGATTCCATGGGCGTCAACACCCGCGAAATGGAAAAGGAGCTGGAGGCAAATATCTCGTCCCGTGCAAGGGTCAGCGGAAGCAACACACAGCCCTACGTATCCCAAAGGCTTAACGAGGTGATGATAGCGGCTGAAAAGGTGATGGGAGAATTTAAGGACGACTACATGGGCACGGAGCACGTGTACATCGCCATTATCGAGCACAAAAAGGGCTTTTCCCAGGAGCTTATCAAAAAGCACGGCATCACAAAGGACAAATTCTTAAAGGCGCTTATGGCGGTGCGCAAGAATCAGCGCATTACCTCCCAGACTCCTGAGGATACCTACAACGTGCTGGAAAAGTACGGCAGGGACTTGGTGGAGCTGGCAAGACAGAACAAGCTTGACCCCATCATAGGCAGGGATGAGGAGATACGGCATATGCTCCGCATCCTTTCCAGAAGGACGAAAAACAATCCCGTGCTGATAGGCGAGCCCGGCGTGGGCAAAACTGCCGTGGTTGAGGGCTTGGCGCAGAGAATACTTAAGGGCGACGTGCCCGAGTCCGTAAAGGACAAGAGAATATTTGAGCTGGATATGGGCGCACTTATTGCGGGCGCACAGTACAGAGGTCAGTTTGAGGAAAGACTCAAGAGCGTGCTCAATGAGGTGGAAAAGTCAAACGGAGAAATAATTCTGTTTATTGACGAGCTGCACAACATCGTCGGTGCAGGTAAGACGGAGGGCTCCATGGATGCTGGCAACCTGTTAAAGCCAAAGCTGGCAAGGGGCGAGCTCCATTGCATAGGCGCCACCACTCTGGACGAATACAGAAAGTACATCGAAAAGGACCCTGCTCTGGAAAGACGCTTTCAGCCCGTGCTTATCGACCAGCCGACGGTGGAGGATACCATATCCATACTCCGAGGACTTAAGGAAAGGTTTGAGATACACCACGGCGTAAGAATAAAGGACAGCGCCATTGTGGCGGCGGCACAGCTGTCACACAGATATATCACGGACAGATTTCTCCCCGACAAGGCTATTGACCTTGTGGATGAGGCTGCGGCAATGCTGAGAATGGAGATCGACAGTATGCCCGAGGAGCTGGACGAGATATCAAGACGTATGACACAGCTTATGATCGAGCGTGAAGCCCTCAAAAAGGAAACTGACGAAGGCTCCGTCAAGAGATTGGATACCATCAACGGCGAGATAGCGGAGCTTCAGCAGACTATGGACGAAAAGAGTGTCCAATGGAACAAGGAAAAATCCCAGATAGAGGATACTAAAAAGCTCAAAACGGACATCGAGGAGCTTAAGGCGCAGATGGAAAAGGCGGAAAGAGAGTACGACCTTAACAAGGTGGCGCAGATAAAGTATGGTTCATTGCCCCAGCTGATGCAAAAGCTTGAGGAAACGGAAAAGGCACAGACGGGCGAAAGATTGCTCCGGGAGGAGGTAACCTCCGAGGAAATTGCGCACATAATTTCTCAATGGACGGGCATTCCCGTTGCAAAGCTGGTGGAGAGCGAAAAGGAAAAGATGCTCAACCTGAGCAACATAATGAAAAAGCGCGTTGTGGGTCAGGATGACGCCATCAATGCCATCAGCGACGCCGTTATCCGCGCAAGGGCAGGTCTTAAGGATCCCAACAGACCCATTGGCTCGTTTATATTCCTTGGCCCTACGGGTGTTGGTAAGACAGAGGTGGCAAAAACGCTTGCGGCAACGCTGTTTGACAGCGAGGAGAATATCGTAAGGATAGATATGTCGGAATATATGGAGAAATTCTCCGTTTCCAGACTTATTGGTGCGCCTCCCGGATACGTGGGTTACGACGAGGGCGGACAGTTGACCGAGGCAGTGCGCCGCAGACCGTATTGCGTAATTCTGTTTGATGAGATAGAAAAGGCGCACCCCGACGTATTCAACATACTTCTGCAGCTTCTGGATGACGGCAGACTGACGGACTCCCAGGGCAGAGTGGTGGACTTTAAGAATACGGTGGTAATTATGACGTCCAACATCGGCAGCTCCATTCTAACGGAAAGACTCCACGACGGACAAGGCGTTGACGATGAGACCGAAAAGCTTGTGACAAACGAGCTGAAACGGTACATGAAGCCCGAATTCATCAACAGAATTGACGACATTGCTGTCTTTAAGCCCTTGGGCGAGGCAGAAGTGGCAAAGATCACACGCCTGCAGCTGGAGCTTTTGGAAAAGCGTCTTGAGGAAAAACGCATCAAGCTTGTGCTGACGGATGCGGGATGCAAGTACATTGTGGATAACGCATTTGACGCACAGTACGGCGCACGCCCCATCAAGAGGTTTATCCAGCGGACGTTGGAGACCGATATCGGCAGAAAAATGCTTAAGGGTGAGATAAGCGAGGATATGACCGTTGAGATAGATGCCAAGTATGGCGACCTGTTGTACAATATATCATAACACGCATTGGAAAGGACAGAGGACGATATGGTTCTTTGTCCTTTTTTGTTTTGTGAGTGTGCACCACAATGATACAAAATACAAAAAAGTTGGGAAATTATTCAAAAAGGGTATTGACAAATCAAAAAGAATATGGTACAATACATTCATAACAGACATAACACATTGTCACCGATGGACAGTATAACAAACTTGCGGTGTGTGTTAATAAGGGAGTGTGATGGTAACTGAACAATATTAAGAAAATAGCTGTTTGTGTGTTGGGGATCATCGGCATCTGTTCGCTGTGCATCGTGGGGTGCTTGGCGATAACGGGTGATCTTTCCTCGGCATGGTCGGTAGTTCGGTTTGCGGTTGAGAGCGAGTATATTGAGGCTACTGAGTTTGATTCCCACGTAGGCGGGATGAAACTGTCAGAGCTTGAGGGCAAGACTGCTTCGCAGATCGATGAGATGTACGCCCCCGTGCTGTCAAAGTACGGCGCGGATGGCAAGGTAACGGGGCAGTATTTCTTTGAAACGAAGGATTACATATTTTCCACCAAATGGGACCCCTATTTGGACTTGGAAAAATGTCCGCAGTATTTGATATATGTTGAATATGATGATACCGAGGCTTTCACGGGAATACAAAAGATACAGTCTTTTGCGGACGAGTATGTCAGAGCAAATATGGACTGTATTGATTACAGAGAATATATTATGAATAATTGAATACAGGTGGTAAAGGAGAATAGAATATGAGAAAAAGTGTTATTGCAGCCATTGTGGTCGGTGCGATGTTAATACTTCCGATCGTGATCCTTCTTGCATGGTACTTTGTGTATGTACCAATCAAGACAAATACCATTATGAATAATCAGTATTTAACACACGTAGGTGGGTATGAATATAAAGATATAAT
>JAGBHJ010000293.1 GCA_017935525.1 Clostridia bacterium
AACAAGATTTTTGCCAAAAGCAACGCAAAGGCACTTTTGACATTGGCATATCAAAAGCACACTTGCTTACCTTCCGGGAGGTAAAAAAAGCCTCCCCTGTGTAAGGGGAGGTGGCTCGCGCAGCGAGACGGAGGGATTGTAAAAGGTTAGATTATCGCTCAAAACAATCCCTCAGCCGCCTTCGGCGTCAGCTCTCTTTACACAAGGGAGCCTTTGGTTTGTGCAAGCCGTTTATTTGCAAATAGACAGAAATTGGGTTGTAGTCTTTAATTAAGGCATACGAAGCACTGTATTTGTAGACGCAAATACAATTTTTAGTTATAAGTTATGAGTTTGCTTCGCAAACGTTATGATATGATCGCCTTGTTACTTCAAACTGTACCGAAGGCACATTATAGCTTGGTGCAGCCAATCATAACTCTAAACTCGCCACAGGCGATCATAACTGTATGCTTTTTTGTAATGCTGTAGGCAATTATTGCAGCTTGTTCTTTCGTTGACGGGCTTGGATTACGGCGGCATCGTCATCTTTGTAACCCCATTCGTCCTTCAAACATTCTATGAGCATGTCACAGGCTTCTATTGCCTTTGGTTTGTCGCCCATTATCTCGTATATTGTGGCAATGCCGTCAAGTGCGTCGGTAAATCTGGGCTTTTGGTCCTTTTCCAGCTCCCAGGAAAGCTCGTAGTGGGAGATCGCCTCCGTATATTCGCACTTGCGGGCGTGGTATTGCGCTTTTTCAAACACAAAGCCCGGGTCACAGCCGAATTCTGCCAGTGCGGACTCCATAATGCGGTCTGCCTTGGGTACATCATACTCTGCTAGGGCAATGTATGCCTCGTAAACAGGTGTCAAGAACTGCTTGTGGCGGGGGAGAGCCTTGCAGACTTCGAGGTACTTTGTTGCTTCTGCCGTTCTGTGGTCCGCTATCAGATTATCGATAAGCTGGTAGTATGCCAAAAGTGACTGTGGTCGGTTGACATCGTTGACTATACATTTGTAGAAATCAATGACCTCCGTATGGTTGGAGCAATTCCAATCCCAAGCAACGGCGCCGTGTGATTTTTGTAACAGCCATTGACAGTCCTTTACGTCGGGGGCAAGGGTAATTGCTTCCATTGCGTATTTGCCGGACTTGGCAAGGAGGGACTCCGCGCGGTGGTGATACAGCCTTGCCAGCAGGGACAGTATCCGTTGCTTATCGTCGTAGCTGTCCAGCTCTGCCTTTAAGGTGTTTTCGTATTCGTGGAAGACCTCATCGGAAAAGTCTGCCTCCACGTCCAGTCTGTTTTCTATTCTCTGCAATTTCTGGTCCGTTGTCAGGTCAAAAAGCTCGTCGATGGATACTCCAAGCTCCCCCGATATAAGCGGCAACAGGACGATGTCAGGCATTGTTGTGCCGTTTTCCCATTTTGAGATCGCTTGAGCGCTGACACAAAGCCTTGTGCCCAGCTGCTCCTGAGTAATGCCCATGCTCTGGCGTAATTGCTTGATCTTGTTTCCTATATTCATATTTGTCCTCCCTTGGATCGTTTGCAATCATTTTAACACACAAATGGGGAAATATCAATGACTTGTGCGGCAACAGGATTTAACCAACGGTTGAAAAAATCCGCCTTTGCGGGAAGGCGGAGTGGGTTGGGGGATATATAATTTCAAATTACATAACTAACAAAAGACCCCGGAATAGACCCGTTGGGCATTTTTACCGGACTAATGGAGAATTTATTCTTCAACCATAAGCGATGTGAGGGTTCGTTACCAATATCGCAGTACGCTCTGACTTGATATGCTTTTTCTCTTTCTGCAATTTCTATAATCTTTTTCACCATGGCAGATGCCACGCCTTGACATCGCAAATTTGTATATATAACTTCAATGATATTTATGAATATTT
Organism: Clostridia bacterium; assembly: GCA_017935525.1. Lineage (GTDB taxonomy): Bacteria > Bacillota > Clostridia > HGM11327 > HGM11327 > SIG351. Next base: position 1,899 of record JAGBHJ010000293.1, read on the forward strand.
CGCTTTGCTCAACAGGTGCAGGAATATCTCTTTTGAAAGCCCATAAGTAACCAACAACGGTATCTTCAATTTTGGCAATGATAAAATACCCATTATCGTGTATTACATTTTTAACATGAGGATGAGTATTTAATAATTCTTGTTTTTCAGCTTCTGTACCAAGGCGGATCATTATATTATCATTCATTATGGTTCTCCTTTGCTGTGTTGATGGAGGCGATCAATAATCTGCGGATAGAACCGCATTGATTGTACAAATCTTTTGCAACTTCACGGTCAAGCAATTCGGATTTTACAAACAATTCAAGCCAATATTCGGTTTCGTAGCATTCTTTCAATGCAATTTGAAACTTGGCAATAAAGTCAGCTTTACTATGAGCATAATTCGCTTCGTGAATATTTGCACCGATAGAAGTTGACGAACGCTCTAACTGATTTACGAGAGAATAATGTCCTTTTATATCGTCGCACATTTTTATAACTTTAACCGCAAAATCTATGGATAAGTCGCGAAGTTTTGATTCTGCCATAGTAACACCCTTTCTACCGTTATTATATCATAATGAAATGCGCTATCCGCATTTCTTCCTTGATCGATTCAATAATCACATTGCAGCAAACGAAGATTGTACCTT
>JAGBHJ010000294.1 GCA_017935525.1 Clostridia bacterium
GAGATCATATACGTTCTTGGCATCGGCTGCTGCTCCAACGTGGTATCCGCATACCTTTTGGATCCCTCCATTGCGGACAATATGTGCTTTATATGGTTGGGCGGACACCTTTTGGAGAATGACCATTGCAACGAATTCAATCTGCGCATGGACTACTACGCAGGTCAGATATTGACGAATTCCAACATTCCGCTGATACTTTTGCCTGCCGCAGGAGTTAACAAGGAAAGAGGTACACAGGTGCTTGTCATCAACTTCCCATGGCTGGATACCATCAAGGGTGACAAGCCATTCTATCAATTCCTCCGCCGTGACTTCCCCATTTCATTTATTGAGGGTGACGTCCAGGCAAAAATACCCGTTTGGAAGCGTATTCTGTGGGACGTTGCCGCACCCGGGCTTATCACACATCCCGAGGCATTCGTTTTGCACAAAATGCCCGTGCCCGTTTTTGGCGACGACAGAAAATACTCCTTCGACCAAACACGCCGCAAGGTACTCATTATGGAAAAGCTGGATAAGGACATTGTTCTGACGGATTGCGCTGAAGCCATCAGCAATCTGTAAGCCTGATACGACCATGACCAAGCAGATCATCCTTGAAAGGATACTTGAGGACATCCGTACTGATAGTGTTAAAAGCGTCATCCTCGACTCCGACATGGCAAACGAAATGGACGACCAGTACGCCCTTGCGTACTGCATCGGCTCTGACAAGATCAAGCTTTTGTCGGTAAATTCCGCACCTTTTCGTGGCGACAGAGGACGTACCTATCCCCAGGGGCAGGAGGAAAGCTACCAAGAATGCCTCCACATCCGTGACCTTTGTCTTATGGAGGAGTCATCCCTTGCCATTTACCGAGGTGCCGAGGCGCCGTTGACGGAGCAAAACGGCTTTGCCCCAATGGACTCCCCTGCCGCAAGGAATATTATCAAGACGGTAAAGGAGTCCCACAAGCTCGTTTACGTGCTGACCATCGGTTGTTGCACAAACGTTGTATCTGCGTACCTTATGGACCCGTCCATTGCCGAGAATATGTGCGTAATTTGGCTGGGCGGCAATGAGTTAGGCTATGACGACTGCCACGAATACAACCTCTACGTTGATTACCGCGCAGGGCAGATACTTATCAACAGCAATATCCCGTTGATACTGATGCCTGCAGAGTCCCACCGCCGCAGTCTGGGTACCCAGGTGCTTAAGGCAAGCTTCGATTGGCTCAACACCATTGCGGGCACAAAGCCAATACACGACTACCTCCGCCACGGGCTTCCCTACGCATTCTACAACAACAGGATACGCAATCAACAAAAATGGCGTCACATTTTGTGGGACGTTGCAGCACCGGGACTTTTGGCTGTGCCGGATGCCTTTGACCTTTCCATCATTACTGCCCCGATCTTTGGTGATGACCATCGGTACGCATTTGACCAAACAAGGGACAAAATAATATACATGAACAAATTGGACAAGACAGCAGTTTTTGACGACTGCGCAAAGGCGATCTCGGCGATTTGAGCTTATTCATGCTATATAATGCCAAAAACCGGTTGACTTTTCCAATGAAATATGATAAAATTTTACTGTTGACTGATCGAGTGGCACACCACGCCACCGCACTAAATACGAAAGGTGAATAATTATGACATTAGAACAAATTTTAGAAGATTTGAAGACGGACAGAGTTAAAAAGTGTATTCTTGACTCCGATATGTATAACGAAATGGACGACCAGTATGCACTGGCATACTGCCTCGGCAGACCCGACAAGATCAACCTGCTTTCCATCAACGCCGCACCCTTTGACAACGGCAGAACAGCAACATTTGAAAAGGGTATGGAAGCAAGCTACCGTGAGATCTTTAAGATCCTTGATGTTTGCGGCAGAAACGACGGCTCCATCCCCGCATACGAGGGCTCCAGAGTAAGATTTACTGCAGAAAACGACTGGGCTCCCATCGACAGCCCTGCTGCACGTAACATCATCAAGACAGTTAAGGAATCCGACGAGATCGTTTACATTCTCACGACCGGTTGTTGCTCCAACGTAACCTCCGCTTGCATGATGGATCCCTCCATTACTGACAATATGTGCGTGATCTGGCTGGGCGGCCACTTGTTTGAGCATCCCGACTGCGCAGAGTTCAACCTTATTCAGGACTATGCCGCAGGTCAGCTTCTCTTGAATCTTGACATTCCGTTGATACTTCTCCCCGCTTGCGGCCCTGTTGCAGGTGGCACACAGGAGCTTAAGTTCTCCATCGACACATTCAGAAGCATCAAGGGCGATGGCAAGGCGCAGAAGTTCTTCAGAGATGACTTTGTAATGCAGTTTGCTGAGGAGGACCACGTTCTCAACAACATCTCCGAGTGGAGAAGAGTTATCTGGGACATCGCTGCTCCCGGCGTTATCTGCCACCCCGAATCCTATACATTCAAGATTATTCCTGCTCCTATCTTTGGTGACGACCACAAGTATGCATTTGACAGCACACGTCACAAGATCATATACATGGAAAAGCTTGATGCAGACGTTATCACAAAGGATACCTGCGAGGCTATCAGCTCTCTGTAATCTATAATGAGGACGGAATTCAACAAACTGGTGCGGGATAATATCCCCGATATCATTTCGTCACAGGGGGAAACGCCCATCACCAGGACTCTTGATGTGGATGAATACATCCATTGTCTTGAGGAAAAGTTGGACGAGGAGGTAGCGGAATTCCACCGAGACCACACCCCCGAGGAGCTTGCCGACATACTTGAGGTTGTGTTTGCCCTTGCAGATGCCACAGGGTGTTCAAGGGATGAGCTTTTCTCCATATACGATCAAAAGCACAATGCCCGCGGCGGCTTTGAAAAAAGATGTTTTTTGATCGCAAAGGAATGATTTATCGGTTTTTACCGCAAAAATATTATTAAACCGCTATAAATATACCCCTATTTACAGCATTTATTGAGTGCTGTAAATAGGGGTTTTTATACGTTACTTTCTTTCAACATAACTCTATACATATCCAATTATAATACCGATTTATCCATGAAATTTCCTCCCGAGCACGGTTTATTCTTTTATATATAATTCATCCAAAGACCACCGAATCGGATTTTCAAGAATGTAATTCAGCCTGATATTGTAATCCTTTTCGTTTCGTATTACATGCTCCATATAGGATTTTTGCCAATTTGATATCCCTATTTTTTTTGTAACTGCTCCCTTGAATTGTTTTACCATCCTATCTACCGTAGGGGGGGCC
>JAGBHJ010000295.1 GCA_017935525.1 Clostridia bacterium
ATATCACCAGCTGGGGCACAAACGCATCCACATCCCCTGCAAGGGTCGATTCCAGCAGGTCGTTATAGTTTGCTGTTCCCAGATCATGATGAAATCCGCACAAAAACTCCGGTGTTCCCCAGCCGCCGTGCTGAACGATGACCAAGGGACGCTTTTTGCCGTCATCCTTCTTAAAGAACAGACCGTTTACGTACAGGTCGTCCATCACGTTTACACGCATTCTGTAAACATCATAACAGCCCTCTTTTGTAAGATGCTCCTTCTTTACCTCGGGTATGGATCTGTCCACGTTCGCATTTAACGGCCAACCTAATATATTTTTTAGCTCCTCACGGAATTTTTCACCCTCGTCAAGTATGTTCTTGCAGCGCAGTGTCCTCTCCTTAACAGCCTCTGTCTGGCGCTTATTTATCAATTCCCTCAACTGACTGTTGTATTCACTACGCAGATAAGCTGAATCCTTTATTTCCTCTCTGTAATTCATCACAGCCTCCGTTCCGACCTATGTGGGTCAAATATCATACGTTTATTATAGCACATTTCTCCCTCAAAGTAAAGCAAAACGGACGGAAAAATCCGCCCGCCAATACTTTTTTATTATGTCCCGCACGTTGGACTCGCTTGGGAATGATCTTTGCCAATATCTGATCTTCAACGGAGCTGCCATCGCCCGATATTTTGCCCTCTGCCCCGTCGGACAGTATCCGTTGCGGGCTTACTCCAAAGCATTGCGCTATCTGCACCAGCCGTGTCACGTCGGGGGAAGAAATACCTCTTTCCCAGTTACTTACCGCCTGCACGGTTATGCCCATCACCAGCGCAAGCTCCTGCTGTGTCATATTGTTTTTCAGCCTGTATGAAGCTATCCTCTTTCCAAGCCTTCCAATGTCTATGGTGTTGACGCGGGCAGACACAGTGCCTACCTTTGTGCGGCTGACGTTGCCGTTGATGCAGAGCAGCTCCTCTACCTCAACTCCCAACGTGGTTGCTATTTGCTGCAGCTTTGCTACCTCCGGGGACGAAACGCCCCTCTCCCAATTGCTGATAGCCTGGGAAGTAACGTGCAGTCTGTCCGCAAGCTCCTGCTGTGTGATGCCGAGGCTGCCCCTCAGCTCCGCAATGTGCTTGCCCATTTTCTTTACTTCATACATTTTATATCACCTCTTTTAGTTGTTGTCTATATTTTAATATAGAACCTCTGAAAAATCAATAAACTAATAATTGATATAAAATAAATAAAGTTTAACAAAATACGCAAAAAGAGGATGCGCAACTCGGCGCACCCTCTTTACCTGTTCTGATTACCCTCAATCAATGTCGTCCATGTAGAGCACAACTTTTTTGATATTTCCCTTAAACGAGCCCTTCTCTATCCAAATGACTATTGTATGATCATTGTACTGCGGAAGACCGGGCCATTGAGCAATAGTCGGTCCATCGCCTGCGTTAAGCTCTCCATGCACGTCCCATGTCATTGTCAACGTTCCGCCAAAATAGGATACTTCCTTACATTCATCAAAAAAACTTGGTGTATTGTAATAAACGCTGTTATAACGTATTTCAACAAAGATGTAGTCCTCCGCACCCTCAACGCCCTTAAGCTCGGCACCGTCAGCCACTGCAAAGGTACTCATAAATTTCTGATCCCAAGGCGTTCCTATCGGATCTGAAATGATAATATTTGTGCTTGAACTGGAACATCCATTCACCTTTATGCCCTTTTGCTTTGTATTGGCAAAGAAACCTGAATCAGTATTATTCTCCAAGCGATATTCTATATAATCAACTGAGCTATGTAACAGGACATCCTCCTTGCCCAAAGAGATTTTTACCTTTGCATCATGCCCACTGGTACATCCGACGAAAATGGATACGACCATTGCCAGTAGTAGGAATATGGTTACTGTTATTTTTCTCATACTTTAGTTCCTCCAATTCTTATTATTGCTAATTTCCAAATAGCGACACATCAATCATGTCGATAACGACACTTTCTATCTCGCCCTCAAATGACGCCTTTTCTATCATATGAAGATATAGCCCACCTCCGTTGTAATTTGTTTTTGTAAATAAAGTATAACATATTTTCGTTTATTCTTCAACCCCTCCTGAAGAATTTACAAACTGTTCATAATTTGTTTTGTTTGACAAATGGAGGAATATGTGGTATAATTATACTCGGTGTATGCTAACATATAATTCATCAGCATACGGAAGGAGAAACAAATGGAATCAGACGATCCCGATGCAGATACTGCAAGTATTCTGCCGCAGCTTATTCTCATAGTAGTACTTACTGCTGTAAATGCGTTTTTTGCTGCGGCTGAAATGGCGGTTGTATCCGCAAACAAGAACAAGATAAGGCGACTTGCCGCAGACGGCAACAAACAAGCACGTAACGTAGAAAAGCTGGTAAGTGACGAAACAAAGTTTCTTTCCACCATTCAGGTAGGCATCACTTTGGCAGGCTTTTTCTCATCAGCTACGGCTTCCGTAACACTTTCGGAGGGCTTTGGCAAGTGGCTTTTGGGCATTGGTATTCCCTACGGAGATAAGATCTCCATGATACTCATCACCGTGATACTGTCTTACATCACGTTGATATTTGGTGAGCTGCTCCCCAAGCGTATCGCTTTGAGAGACCCGGAATCCATATCCATGAGCTTTGCAGGAGTTTTACTTGTAGTAAAATTCTTTGCTTCACCCTTTGTAAGGTTGCTTTCCGGCAGCTGTAACCTTTTGGTAAAGCTGTTTAGGCTGGACAAAAACACGGACGAGGGCAAGATATCCGACGAGGACATTGTTGACGTTGTAACAGAAGGCGTCAGCGACGGCTCCATCGAGGAGGATAAGCAAAAGATCATAGAATCTACGCTTAATTTCTATCACCTTAACGGCGCAAGCCTTATGACCCCCAGGGTTGACGTATTTATGATAGATATTGACGACCCTGCAGGCGAAAGCATCGACAAAATGCTCAGCGAACAGTTTACACGTGTGCCCGTGTATAAGGATTCTATCGACAACGTTTTGGGTATTATCAACGTCAAAGACGTGCTGATATATGCCCGTCACAACGGATTTGAATCCGTGGATCTGGGCAGTCTTATCAGACCTGCGTTTTCTGCCAGCGAATACACTGACGCCAGCGAGCTTTTGAATCAGATGAAGCAGGGCAACCATCAGATGGCGTTGCTTTTTGACGAATTCGGCGGATTTTCCGGCATTGTAACCATGGAGGATCTTGTGGAGGAGATCGTCGGCAGTATCAATGACGAATACGACACCGAGGAAGACACGGAAGCAGAGATCGTAGAAATAGACGAAAACACATATCTAATCAACGGCTCCGTCACCATCAACGAGATCAACACGGAGCTTGATACAAAGCTGGAGGACGACAGCCCCGATTACGACACCGTCGCAGGCCTTGTGATGTATCTTTCCGGCGAAATACCCTCCCAGGGTGACGCCTTTGAGGATGAGGATACAGGCATTATCCTTAAGGTTGAGGAAATAATCGACCTCAGGATCACAAAGGTGCTTATGACCATCCCAGAGGATGAAGATGACGAAGACAAGGACGAGGACGACGACTGACGATCCTTGGAGCAAAAGTAAATAACGAAAAATTCCCGACCTTTGGTAAGATCGGGAATTCTTTTTTGATATTCTCTTTTACTTTGCGGCAGGATCCGTTACCTCAACGCCGTCAAGGTCTATTACCTCAACGCTTTCGATCACAACGGGTGTCTTTGGCATATCGTTGTATCTGCTGGTTTCAACCTCTGCGATCTTATCAACCACCTCGATGCCGTCCGTCACCTTACCAAATGCGGCGTACATACCGTCCAGATGGGGTGCATCCTCGTGCATGATAAAGAACTGGCTGCCTGCGGAGTTGGGATTCTGGGCTCTTGCCATGGAAAGCACGCCTCTCTTGTGTCTGAGGGTGTTGTCAACGCCGTTTGCCTTAAACTCTCCCTTGATGCTCCAGCCGGGTGAGCCCGTGCCGTTACCTCTGGGGCATCCGCCCTGGATCATAAATCCGCTTATTACTCTGTGGAACGTCAATCCGTTGTAAAAGCCCTTCTGCACAAGGTACAAGAAGTTGTTTACGGATATGGGTGCCTGCTCGGGATTCAACTGCAATGTGATCTTGCCGTAATCCTTTACGTTCATTTCTACTATCGGGTTTGCCATAATAATCTACCTAACCTTTCTTTATATCAAAGCTCAAATTCAAAGCTTATAACCGTTCCTACGCCAAAAGAAAGCGCCTTCAGATTGTGGTCCACCAAAAGCTCCAGATCTATATAATCATCAGCCTTTGCTTCTCCCTCAAAATACGCCACCTCAACCATGCTTTCGGTGCATATCACCACCACGGAGCTCATGTATTCCTCGCCGTTATCGCCAAGGGTGCTGTTAGAGTATCTCATAACGTATCCGCCGTTATCCTTTATAACTATCTCCGCACGGACTGTTGCAGTTACATCATCCACTATCTCCTCTGTGGAGGTCCATTCCATAAAATCCTTACCCCATAAGAGCTCGCCGTTAAGCTTATACGTGCCCTCGGGGTCATTACAGTCAAACTTGATCCTGGAATTCTGCAATATCTTACAGCCCTGGTATCCGCTTACTGCCAGCTTGCCGTCG
>JAGBHJ010000296.1 GCA_017935525.1 Clostridia bacterium
CCTTGGTAGAGAATGCTGACCCCAACGTAAACACAAAGAAGATGATCAACAAGGATACTCTGGCTATGATGAAGGATGGCGTTATCATCTTGAACTTTGCAAGAGATCTGCTGGTTGACGACGAGGCTATGGAAGAAGCTCTGGCAAGCGGCAAGGTTAAGAAGTACGTTACAGACTTCCCCAACGCAAAGACAGCAGGCATGGCAGGCGTTATTGCCATTCCTCACCTGGGCGCTTCCACAGAGGAGTCCGAGGATAACTGTGCAGTTATGGCAGTAAACGAGATCCGCGAGTACGTAGAAAACGGTAACATCATCAACTCCGTAAACTACCCCTCTTGCGACGCAGGCGTTTGCAAGACCGTTGCCCGTGTTACCATCTGCCACAGAAACATCCCCAATATGCTTACACAGTTTATAGGCGTATTTGCCGCAGACAATATCAACATTGAGAACATGGTCAACAAGTCCAAGGGCGACTATGCTTACACCGTGCTTGACGTAACGTCTGCAGTTGACGATGCCGCTGTAAAGCAGCTGGAGAGCATTGACGGCGTGCTGAAGGTACGCGTGCTGTAATTAACAACGCAACAAAATAATAAATAATATACCGAAAAACAAAAGACACCTGCCTCAGATTTGAGTAGGTGTCTTTATCTTTGCCGTTATTTTGTATTCTTTTGTATTTGTTGAACGGGCAGGAGAGATCCCCTGCCCGTTGGTTACTTTTTGATCTTGTGGTACAGCACCGCTGTGCAAACGATTGTGGTGAGCATATTGAGCACACCCATAAGCACCATTGTTGCTTTTTCGCTCATCATGCCACCCCATTGAGATAACATGGTTGCATTTGGAGATCCCAATAGTTCTTCTTATAATGCTTAAACCCTCTGCTCTATCCGCATTTGTTTTTGCTTCGTTTGCGCTCATAACAAGCCCTCCTTTTTGTAAATGCTCTTTACGCTTTTTATAAAAAAAACACATTCTCCAAATATTTTTTGTAAAAACCGCCTTTTGTCCCTCTTGAAAAATGAGGTCGATTGTTGTATAATTACATTAAGGGGATGACCCCGGGCAGAATATAATCCAAGGAGGTAATATTATGAACAGAATAATCACCATCGGCAGAGAATTCGGCAGCGGCGGCAGAGAGATCGGGCGCAGACTGGCGGAAAAGCTGGGATATGCATACTATGATAACGAGATAATAACGGAAATTTCCAAAAAGACGGAGCTTTCCGAAAAATACGTGCAGAGCGTCATCGAGCGCAAGCCGTTGATATCCTACCCCATACACATAGGTGGCACGTTTTACACCTTGCCCAGTGTTCAGTTGGAGCAAAGCACCATGATATACAAGGAGCAATGCAATATTCTTAAGGAAATGGCAGATCGCTCCGATTGCATCGTGGTGGGCAGATGCGGGGACCATATTTTAAGGGATTATTCCCCTACCAGGATCTTTGTTTATGCCGACATGGCAAGTAAGATCCAACGTTGCAGGCTTAAGGGCGGCGAGGATGAAAAGCTGTCCGACAATGAGCTGAAGAAAAAGATCACCTCCGTTGACAAGCACAGAGCCGAGTATTATAATTTTTACACGGGCAAAAAATGGGGCGACAAGAGCAATTACGACCTGTGCATCAACACCACGGATAAGGACGTAAAGGACATAGTGGAAAGATTGGCAAAATTCGTATTGTAATAAAAAGCAAAGATCGGCGGAGGATATCACCCCCGCCGATGCGTTTTTTCTACCTTTTTACCCCTTTGTACCGTAGCGCATTGCGTATCCGCAACGTCTGCACAGCTTTTCCGTTACGTTGCCGACCTCAAATGACCGCCTTAACGCCAACGCCCTTGGCTTTTGCAGGATGGCGTCAAGGTCTTCTTCAAAAATATTCCCCAATGTCACCGCACCCTCCGCATCAAGGCAACAGGGCACCACTCTGCCGTCGGACAGTATCCCCACTTGGTCCCGCAAGCCGTAGCAGGAATGGGTCTGCCCCACTTCCATGCCGTCCACGTCCGGCCAATCGAATTTCTGCCCCCATTCAATAAACACCTTGTGGCAGAGCTTGTATCCGGAGTATATCTCTTTCCATTCTGTGCCAAAGTATTCCCTCATTTTGCCCAGAATGTACTCGTTAAGGTCGTCTTTTCCGCCCTCATTCCACAGTCGCATGACGGAAATAATGTCTTTTCTTGCCGCATCACGGCAAAATTCAAAGCAGGACTCCAGATATTCATTCAACCCAATGCCCATTTTGTTTGCCTCGTAGCAATGCAGGGAAATGCTCACCTTGTGTAACGCTTTGGCACCAAAAAGCACCTCACCGCATTTGCGGAGCAGAGTACCGTTGGTGGTCAATATCACCCGAAAGCCCTTTTTCCCCGCAATTTGGAGGAATTCGCCAAGTCTTGGGTGCAACAGCGGCTCCCCCATCAGGTGGAAGTACAGATACTCCACCCTGTCCTTTAGCTTATCCGCAACCGCCTCAAATTCATCTGCGGACACGTACCGTATGGGTCTTTTTGTGCCGTGGCAAAAGTCGCAGGCAAGGTTGCAAGCATTGGTTATTTCAAAATACGCTTTTTTAAGC
>JAGBHJ010000037.1 GCA_017935525.1 Clostridia bacterium
CAAGAAGACGGGCTCAACACCCGACGGCAGAAAAGCAGGCGAGCCTTTTGCTCCCGGCGCTAACCCCATGCACGGCAGAGAAACAAACGGCGCACTTGCAGCGTTGAATTCAATTGCAAAGCTGCCCTATGAGATCTGCTGTGACGGTATCTCCAACACGTTCTCCATAATTCCTTCCGCATTGGGTAAGGATGACAGCGAGAGGGTGGATAACCTGGTTGCTATTCTCAACGGATATTTTGCACAGGATGCGCACCACATCAACGTCAACGTTCTCAACAGAGAAAAGCTTATTGACGCAATGGAGCATCCGGAGGAATACCCCAATCTGACGGTAAGAGTTTCCGGTTATGCGGTAAACTTCATCAAGCTCTCAAAAAAGCAGCAGCTTGAGGTTATTTAAAGAACATTCCACGAAACAGTGTGATAAAAGGAGCAGCTATGGAGGGTTACATTCATAGTGTGCAGTCATTCAGCACTCTTGACGGGCCGGGCATTCGCTCAGTTGTCTTTATGGCAGGCTGTCCGTTGAGGTGTGTATATTGTCATAATCCCGACACGTGGACAATGACTAATTTGCCAAAAACAGAGCCTTCGGACCTTGTCGGAAGGCTTTGCCGCTTTATTCCGTACATTAAGCGGGGCGGTGTTACGTTTTCTGGCGGTGAGCCGTTGCTTCAGGCTGAGTTTATAAGCGAGTGTACCGATGCCCTCCACGAAAAGGGGCTTAAGGTTGCTGTTGATACCTGCGGGAACGTGTATAATTCCCAAGTGGCAAAGCTTTTGGACAATATAGACATGGCTCTGCTGGATATAAAGTTTACAACGGAGGAGGATTACCGACGTCACACGGGCGGCAGTCTCAAAAGCACGTTGGACTTTATGGGTGAGCTTGAATCCCGAGGGATCAGAACGTGGATACGCCACGTGGTAGTACCGGGGTTGAATGACGATGCACAGGATATAGAAAGATTAAAAAGGATAATTGAGCCGTACAAGGTTATAGAGAAGACGGAGCTGTTGCCGTTCAGAAAGCTTTGTGTGGAAAAATACGAGAAATTAGGCGTTAAATTACGTCTTGCGGATACTCCCGAGCTGACAGAGGAAAGGCTGAAGGAGCTTGAGGCGGTTTTGTACGGCGATTGAGGGGATAAAATGGAATCGATGAAAAAGCCGACAGGAATAAAGGTCGGCGTGATTGGTCTTGGTCTTATCGGAGGCTCTCTTGCAAAGGCGTACAGGGCGTACTCCGAGGAAAATAACGCAGGGATAGAAATATATGCTGACGATGCAAACGAAAGCATTGTAAGATATGCCCAGCTGGCAGGAGTTATTGACGGCAGACTGGATAAAAACAGCATCCCGCAATGCGACCTGATAATGGTGGCGCTGTACCCGACGTTGACTGTTGAGTATCTAAAGAGGATAGCAGGGCTTATCGGCAAAGAGACCCTTGTCATCGATATGTGCGGTACAAAAAAGCTTGTGTGCAGTTGCGGATTTGCTCTTGCGGAGCAGTACGGCTTTACGTTTGTGGGGGGACACCCCATGGCAGGCACACAGTATTCGGGCTTTAAGCACTCCAAGTCCACCATGTTCCATGGAGCACCCATGGTAATAGTGCCGCCCAGGTATGACGATATCGCTTTGCTTGATAGAATAAAGTTCATGCTTATCCCGGCGGGCTTTGGTAAGCTTTCCATTACCGATGCGGAAAAGCATGATAAAATGATCGCCTTTACCTCCCAGCTGGCTCACGTGGTGTCAAACGCTTACGTAAAGAGCCCCACGGCAAAGGACCACGACGGCTTTTCTGCAGGTAGCTACAAGGACCTTACAAGAGTTGCGTGGCTCAATGAGAAGATGTGGACGGAGCTGTTTTTGGAGAATAAAGAAAACCTTGTGACAGAAATCGACTGTATCGTGGAGGCTCTGCTGGAATACAAGCAGGCAATGCTTGACGACGATGCAGATAAGCTTTGCGAAATATTAAAGCAGGGCAGACTTGCCAAGGAAGAGATCGACGGATAAAAATAAGCTACTTTTGACATGATGCCAAAAGTAGCTTTTGTTTTACTCGTTGTCGGAGGGATAGTAAAGTCCGCTTTGCATTCTTATCTCGTACATTATGTCGCAAACGTTCAGCATTACGCTTGTGCAACGGCGGTAATAATGGGCGTTGTTGTCGTAGTCTGCCACAAATTTTGCAAAATTGTATGCCTCGTGGCTCATCAAAGTGGGCTTGTCCTCGCCGTCCCACAGATGTGTGCGGTTACCCTTTGTGTCGTAAAGGTCTATGTCTCCAAGAGTGGAAATTGAGCCTACAGTAACGCATCCGCCGTCACCCACAAACTGTGATGGCGCCATGCCCTGGCATAGCTTGGAGTAATTAAGGGTAACTATTTTGTCGGGGTAAGTCATTACCACGCTGCCTACGCCGTCGACTCCCGTTGGCATAAGCACGGAGGATGCCTTTATGCTGTCGGGCATTCCAAAGAAAAACACGGCGGGGTATACGCAATATACGCCAAGGTCGAGCAATGCTCCCGTTTCGCAAAGTGGGTTAAATATGTTTGGCAGCTCGCCCCTCATAAATGCGTCGTAGCGGGAGGATCTCTGGCAGAAATTGATATTGACGGACTTTACTGAGCCTATCTGCGTGAGCGCATCCTCAAGGATGTGTCTTGAGGGCAGATGCATAAACATCAGCGCCTCCATAAATATAAGCCCATTTTTGTCGGCAATATCAACCAGCTCTCTTACATGATGGGGCTGGGCGGAAATGGACTTTTCGCAAATTACGTGCTTGCCGTGCTCCAAAAGGAACTTGCTCTGCTCGTAGTGGAATTTGTTGGGAGAGGCCACGTAAACCGCCTCAACGGGGCTGTTTGCCAGCTCCTCAAGACTTGTATATACAGGAAGATCGCCGTTTTTACGGGCAAATTCA
>JAGBHJ010000297.1 GCA_017935525.1 Clostridia bacterium
CAATATCCAGAATAACGTCCTTTCCCATTGCCAGGTTGTCCAATGCGGGCTTTACGGGAGTGCCGTAATATTCGCCGTGAACGTGCGCCCACTCGAAGAACTCATCATTTGCGATCATCTGCTCAAACTTATCCTTTGTAACGAACATATAATGTACGCCGTCGATCTCGCCGGGTCTGGGCTGTCTGGTGGTGGCTGAAACGGAGAAATACGTATTTTCGCCGTGGTCACGCATATACAGCTCCTTTAACGTGCCCTTGCCTGCACCGGAAGGACCGGAAAACACCAGCATAAGTGCTCTGTTTTTTATCTCAATTCTCTTTGACATTTATATTACCTCATTTCTCGTCGTCCCGTCCGTCATCGGGAGCTGAAAATCTGTTTGCCATGGTTTCCGGCTGGACGGGGGAGAGCACCACGTGCTCGCTGTCCATTATGACCACGGCTCTTGTTTTTCTGCCGTATGTGGAATCGATAAGACGCCCTTGATCCCTTGCCTCCTGAACAAGCCTTTTGATAGGCGCAGAGTCGGGGCTGACTATGGCAATTATCCTTTCGGAAGAAACTATATTGCCGTATCCTATATTTATAAACTTCATGTTATTCCACGTTCTGGATCTGCTCACGGATCTTTTCGATCTCGCTCTTTACGGCAACCACAGTTGATGCGATATCAAAGTCGGAGGACTTGGAGCCTATGGTGTTGATCTCTCTGTTCATTTCCTGCACCATAAAGTCCATCTTTTTGCCCACGTTAACGCCGTCTGCAACCTCTTTTCTCATGGCTTTGATGTGGCTTGCCATTCTTACAAGCTCCTCTGCAATGCAAGCTCGCTCCGTGTAATACACGATCTCAATATTGAGTCTTTCCTCATCGATAGCCGCCTGGCTGTCACCCAATATGCTCATGATGCGGTCGTGGAGCTTCTCACGCAGGGCAGACTCTATCTCGGGTGCTCTGCCTTCGATAAACGCCATGTGCTTTTCTATCACGTCAAGGTGGGAAAGAATATCGTTTGCAAGGTTTTTACCCTCCTGGGCACGTGCCTCAACAAACTTACCCAACGCAGCGTCAAACGCGCCAAAAACGACCTCTTTGATCACAGTATCGTCCTCGGGTGCATCCGTATTCTTTATAAATGCGTCGGGCAGGCGGAGTATCATTTCCGTCGTAGGCTCAAAGGGCACGCCATATTCCTCACAAACGTTCTTCAGCTGGCTCATATATGCCGCTATGATGGGCTTGTTGGGGATGATATCGGCAGCGTCGTCACTTTCGTCACGATACGAAATAAATATATCTATCTTGCCGCGATAAAGTGTGTTCTTAAGCTTTCTCTTGAGCTCGTCCTCCATGCCGTTGAGAATATGGGGCATTCTGAATGAAGGCTCAAGAAAACGATGATTGACAGACTTCATCTCCACGCTGACGGTCTTGCCGTTTGCGGAAAATTCAGCCTTGCCGTAACCTGTCATGCTTTTCATATTATATCTCCTGAAATGTGAACATAATTTACTACAGTATATTATATCACCGTATTGCGTATTTGGCAATAGTTTTGGGGGTAAAAGTTCATAATTTGTTTACAATTACGAATTCTACCCCCCATAATATCAATAAACTCTGTTCAATCACCGGCTTTTATCACAGAATAATACACATCACTCCCTCCGTGCCCTCATTGATTATTCTCTGTATAGTTTCTCTCAACTTGCTTCTGACGTCCTCCGGCATGTCGGAAAGCTTGCCCGACAGCCCTTCCTTAACAAGGTCGTGCAGGCTCTTACCAAAAATATCCGTGTTCCATATCTTTTGGGTGTCCTTTTCAAACTCATCCAAAAGGTTCTGCATAAGCTCCTCACTCTGCTTTTCCGTACCAAGCACGGGGGATACTATTGTATCCACGTCTGCCCGCAAAAGGTGCAGGGACGGTGCCGATGCCTTCAGCTTGACGCCGAATTTGTTGCCGTGCTTTACAAGCTCGGGTACCTCCAGCGTCATCTCTTCAAGCGTGGGCGGCACCATGCCGTAGCCCGTCTGTCTTACGCTTCTCAATGCAGGCTCGATCCTTTCATAGTCGGTCTTTATCCGCACAAAATCCTTCATTGTGTCAAACAGCTCGTAGTCGTTGTTGACCTGACATCCGCATCTTTCCGACAACACCTTATAGAAGACCTCCTTGGTGGTCTCCACCTCGTACTCGGCGGTACCGTTGCCCATGTCTATGTTTGTAAGGTAAATGCCGTCAATATCCGCTTCTTCATCATTCTTTATAAATGCGGCGGTGTCAAAATCCCTTATGCTCTTGATCTTGTCTGCGCCCTCCGCAATGCTCTTTACGATCCCTATGATCTTGCCCAAAAGCTTGTGCGTCACCTCAAGGGAGAAAATTCAATCGGGGACATGGAGCTTTATGTCATTCAGCGGAAATTCCCACAGAATACTGCCAAAAATGTCGGATATTCCCTTGGAGTCCAGCTCCATAACGTTTGTTGTATGCACGGGCACGCCGTATTTTTCCGCAAGACTGCGGCCAAGCATCACAGTCTCCTCGGATTCGGGGGTCTTTGTGTTCAGTATCACCGCAAATGGCTTGCCTGCGGACTTCAGCTCCTCAACGGTCTTTTCCTCGGCAGCAACGTAATTTTCTCTGGGAATGTCAGTTATACTGCCGTCCGACGTCACCAGAATGCCTATGGTGGAGTGGTTCTTGATCACTCTTTGGGTTCCGATGTCAGCTGCCTCCTCAAAGGGAATATCGTGGTCGCTCCAGGGTGTGGTCACCAGTCTGGACTTGCCGTTTTCAATATGCCCGTTTGCGCCCTCGATCAAAAAGCCGACGCAGTCGATCAGCCTTGCCTTTACTTTGATATTGTCATCAATAACTATGTTTACCGCCTTGTCGGGCACAAATTTCGGCTGGCTGGTCATGATTATCCTGCCTGCACCACTTTGCGGAAGCTCGTCACGCAGACGCTCCATATTGTAATCCTCTGCCATGTTGGGGAAAATAAATTCCTCTGCAAACCGCTTTATAAACGTGGATTTACCCGTTCTGACAGGACCCACCACGCCAATGTATATCTCACCGCCCGTTCTTGCGGCAATATCCTGATAGATATTCATTGTATCTGTTCCTCCTGAATACAGTTGTTTTGATACAATTATATTTATACCCATCATCAAATATGATAAAATGCGCGACAAAACCGCCGCG
>JAGBHJ010000298.1 GCA_017935525.1 Clostridia bacterium
AGGGGGTAGTCGCCGCTTTTGAGGGCGTCCACCACAAGGGCTGCGGTTGACATTGCCTTAACAAGGTCAGCTCTGGAATATTCCGCAGGCAGGACGGATCGGGATACTGCTGTGGGCAGACGAATGTCGGGCACGGCAACTGCCAGATAAAGGTCCTTTGCCAGCTTGATGGGGATGGCAACTCTCTTGTCACCAACCTGAGCTGTGATCACCGCGCCGCCGAATATAACGGGTGCGGCGTTGTCGGGGTGACCCTCAAACTCACAGGCGATATCCAGCATTTGGTCGTTGGAAAGCCTGTTGTCCATTATCTTGTTGGCGAGAAATATGCCACCCAATGCGGCGGCGGCACTGCTGCCGAGACCGCTGTTTGGCGGAATTCTGTTTATGCAATGAATATTCACCGTGGGGCAGGGCAGACCTGCGTATTCAAACGTGCGGAAGAACGCCTTGAAGATCAGATTGCTCTCGTCCTCGGGCAGCAAGCCCTTGCCGTAGCCATCGATGGTTATGCTGTTGCCATTGGGGGAGAGATCCGCCTCCACAGTGTTAAAAAGCCCGGGCACGGGCACGCCTGCAAAGTCAAAGCAGGCTCCCAGATTTGCCGACGTGGCAGAAACGTTTATTGAAAATTCGTATGACATGATACTGTGTTCCTTTGTAGAATTATACTAATAATTATACTATAAAACTGCATATTAGTCAATGGGAAATTTGCTTTTGGGGGAGGGCGGAGGCAGGGGGACAAAAGGGGTGTATAAAAATAAAGTTTTTTGCGAAAATTCCGCTGTAATCTGCTGTTTTCCTCTTCACAAAATCGGGTTTTTGTGGTATAATATACATGTGTAATATCGGCGAATTTTTCCCTTTGGCATCACGTGCCCAAGGGTGGTTTTCCGAGGATAAAAGCACTATCGGGGAGGGCGGAATGGTATTTATTTCCCACGACAGAACGGTGTTCAAAAAGGACGTTATAGGCGTGTTTGACACAAAAGTGTCGGGCGTACCGCCTACGGCACAGCCCCTGGGGAAGCCGCCGTACAAGTCCCTGGTGGTAACGGTAAAGGGCTGCTTTTTGTCGCCCCTTGGTGTAAGAGCGCTAAGGGACAGGCTGGCAAAGCAGCGGGCACATTTGTAAATTACAGAAGGAGTATATATTTTGGCAGACAGTATTCAGAAAAGCAATTACGATCAAGACGCCATACAGGTGCTTGACGGACTTGAGGCGGTGCGTAAGCGCCCCGGTATGTACATCGGCAGCACGGGCGAAAGAGGCTTGCACCACCTTGTGTATGAGATCGTGGATAACTCTATCGACGAGGCTCTGGCGGGCATTTGCGACACCATCACGGTAAAAATACTTAAGGACGGCAGCGTAAGCGTGCAGGATAACGGCCGTGGTATCCCCGTTGGTATCCACCATAAGATGGGCATTTCCACGCTGCAGGTGGTTTTGACGGTGCTCCACGCAGGTGGTAAGTTCGGCGGCGGAGGATACAAGGTCTCCGGCGGCTTGCACGGCGTAGGTCTTTCCGTTGTTAACGCACTTTCCGACAGACTTACCGCAGAGGTAAGAAACGGCGAGGGCTACTACAAGCAGGAGTATGCAAACGGCGGTGTGCCCCAGGGCGACGTTGTAAGAGTGGGCGACTCCAACGAGCACGGCACCATCATCACATTCCATCCGGATGCCGAGATATTTGAAACTCTGGACTTTAATTTTGAAACTCTCAACTCCAGACTTCGCTTGCTGGCATTCCTCAACAAGAACGTAAGGATCATATTTGAGGACCACAGAGGAGAGGAGCCCGTTGTTTGCGACTACAAGTTTGAGGGCGGCATCATGTCCTTTGTTGAATTCCAGAACAAGAACAAGGACGTTATTACGGATAAGATCCTGTACTTTACGGACAAAAAGGACACTACGGAGGTTGAGGTGGCAATGCAGTACACCGACACCTACGTGGAAAATATATTTACCTACGTAAACAACATCAACACCGAGGAGGGCGGTACCCACCTTGTGGGCTACAAGACCGGCCTTACCAGGGCGGTGAACGACTATTGCCGTAAGACCGGCGTGCTGAAGGAAGCAGACCAGAATTTTACGGGCGAGGACGTAAGAGAGGGCGTTACGGCGGTAATCAGCGTCAAGATAGAAAATCCTCAGTTTGAGGGTCAGACAAAGACAAAGCTGGGCAATACGGAGGTCAGAGCCATAGTGGACGTCTGCACCTACGAAAAGGTGACGTCATTCTTTGAGGAAAATCCTGCTCAGGCAAAGATAATAGTATCCAAGATAGTTACTGCGGCAAGAGCAAGAGAGGCGGCGCGCCACGCAAGGGATCTTACAAGAAGAAAGAGCGATCTTGACAGCGCGGCTTTGCCGGGCAAGCTGGCAGACTGTACGGAAA
The DNA here is from genome assembly GCA_017935525.1 of Clostridia bacterium. Taxonomy (GTDB): domain Bacteria; phylum Bacillota; class Clostridia; order HGM11327; family HGM11327; genus SIG351. The sequence continues at coordinate 2,415 of JAGBHJ010000298.1, forward strand.
AGGATCCCTCCCAGTGCGAGATATTTATAGTTGAGGGACTTTCCGCCGGCGGTACTGCAAAGGGCGGCAGGTCAAGGCGTTATCAGGCTATTCTGCCATTGAGAGGTAAGATACTCAACGTGGAAAAGGCAAGGCTTGACAGAGCTTTGGGCAATGAGGAGATCCGTTCCATGATCACCGCATTCGGCACGGGTATAGGCCAGGAGTTTGATATATCAAAGCTGAGATATGACAAGATCATATGCATGACCGATGCCGACGTTGACGGTAGCCACATCAGAATTCTTTTGTTGACGTTCTTCTACCGCTACATGAAGGAGCTGGTGGAGCAGGGCCATATCTACATCGCACAGCCGCCGCTTTACCTCATCAAGAAGAACAAGAAGAAGTATTACGCGTATAACGACGAGCAGCTCAACGAGATCCTCGATACCATCGGCAGATCAAACTACGAGGTTCAGAGATATAAGGGTCTTGGTGAAATGGACGCCGATCAGCTTAAGGAGACCACCATGGATAAGGAGACCAGAACTCTGTTGAGAGTGACGGTGGAGGATGCCGCAATGGCGGACGAGATGTTCTCATTGCTGATGGGAGAAAAGGCACAGCCCAGACGTGAGTTTATTGAGCAGAACGCTAAATTCGTAGAAAACCTGGATATTTGATCATTTAGAAAAGGATAACAGACTATGTCGGATGAAATTATAAATAACAATACAGAGGAGATGCCCATAGACAAGCCTACTGCCCACACGGGGATAACAGAGGTCAACATGGTTGATCAGGTCAAAAAGGCGTTCCTTGAATATTCCATGAGCGTTATAGTTGCCCGTGCACTGCCGGATGCAAGGGACGGACTTAAGCCCGTACAGAGGAGAATTCTCTACGGTATGTCGGAGCTGGCTATGACGCCCCAATCAGCCCATAAGAAGTCCGCAAGGATCGTGGGTGAGGTAATGGGTAAGTTCCACCCCCACGGTGACAGCTCAATTTACGATGCCATGGTAAGAATGGCGCAGGATTTCTCTTACAGAGAGCCTCTGGTGGACGGCCACGGTAATTTTGGCTCCGTGGACGGTGACCCGCCGGCTGCTATGCGTTATACGGAGGCAAGACTGACAAGAGTGGCAATGGAGATGCTGGCTGACCTTGATAAGGATACAGTTGACTTTATGCCCAACTTTGACGAAACTCTCAAGGAGCCCACCGTACTGCCTGCAAAGATACCCAATCTGCTGGTAAACGGTGCTCAGGGTATTGCCGTTGGTATGGCGACAAACATTCCCACGCACAACCTTTCCGACGTTATAGACGCAACGGTTGCTTATATTGACGACCCCAATATCTCCATAAGAGAGCTTACGAGAGTTATCAAGGGACCTGACTTCCCTACGGGCGCTATCATCACGGGCAACAGCGAGATAGAGCAGATATACCAGACGGGTAAGGGTAAGGTAGTCATCCGTGCAAAGACGGAAATACTGGAAAAGAGCAACGGCAGATCCGCCATTCAGATAACGGAGATCCCATACTCAATCAACAAGGCGGAGATGATAAAGAACATCGCCGAGCACGTTAAGGACGGCAGAATAACGGGTATTTCCGATATAAGAGATGAGTCCGACATCGAGGGACTCAGAATTATGATCGAGTGCAAGAAGGATGCAAACCCCAACGTCATCCTCAATAAGCTTTTCACATATACTGAATTGCAGACCAATTTCAGCGTTAATATGCTGGCGTTGGTGGGCGGCGAGCCCAAGATACTCAACCTCCGCGACGTTCTCCACACATACGTGGCGCACAGAAGGGACGTTGTTGTACGCAGGTCAAAATATGAGCTGGCAAAGGCGGAGGCAAGAGCCCACATCATTGAGGGTCTGTTGAAGGCGCACGACATCATCGATGATATCATCAAGACCATCAGAAGCTCCGCAACTACGGCGGAGGCAAGAGCAAGCCTTATTGAGCTTTACGGATTCTCCGAAAAGCAGGCGCAGGCTATACTTGAGATGCGTCTCCAGCAGTTGACAAACCTTGAGATCAACAAGCTTGAAGAGGAGCTGGAGGGCTTGAGAGATAATATCGCATACCTTAAGGCTGTGCTGGAAAATGAGAGGATGCAGTACGACATCATCAAGGAGGAGCTGCTTTCCATCAAGGAAAAGTACGGCAAGCCCAGAAAGACACAGATAGATTACAACATGGAGGAGATCAACTACGAGGATCTTATCCAGGAAAAGCAGATCGTCATATCCATTACGGACAGAGGCTACATCAAGAGAATGCCCCTGAGCCTTTACAAGGCACAGAACAGAGGCGGCAAGGGCATCAAGGGTACGGCTGCCAAGGAGGACGATTTTGTAAAGGACATTATTGCCACTACTACCCATTGCAAGCTGTTGTTCTTTACCAATTTCGGTAAGGTATATAACGCTACGGGCTACGATATTCCCGAGGCGGGCAAGAGCGCAAAGGGCACGGCAATAATCAACCTTATCAACATCCAGCCCGAGGAAAGAGTGCAATGCATTATTCCTCTTGACAAGGAGTTTGATAAGCCCTACGCAGTATTTGCCACAAAGCGCGGCTTTGTAAAGAGAATGGCGTATGACGAGATCGCAAAGATCAGAAGCAACGGCCTTATTGCCATTGAGCTGGAGGAGGGCGACGAGCTCATGTCCGTGGTATTTACCACAGGCGAGGACGACGTTATGGCTGTCTCCAAGCAGGGCAAGGGTATCCGCTTCAGCGAAGGCGATATGCGTCCCATGGGTAGAACTGCCCGTGGTGTGTGCGGCATAAAGCTGGCGGATGACGACGAGCTGGTTGATCTGATAGTGGCAAGGCAGGATAAGGATATACTCTTTGTGGGCAGCAACGGCATGGGCAAGCGCTCTGCAAGCGATATTTACCACAGCCAGGTAAGAGGCGGTAAGGGTATGATCGCCATGACGGTAAACGAGAGGACGGGTACCATCGTTGCGGTAAAGAATATTGACGATAACGATGACGTTATAATGATGAGCTCCGAGGGCGTTATGATAAGAACGGCTGTAAGCCAGCTGGCAAGACTGGGCAGGAGCACCCAGGGCGTTATGATGATGAAGCTGAGTGGCGAGGGCGAGGAAGTGGTTTCCGTAACGGTGGTTGACCACGAAAACGAGGAGGATATTCCCGTAGCGCCGGAGGCGGAAGCTGCAGCAGAGGCAGAAGATAACGGCACGGCGGAAAATGCGGCAGAGACTACCGAGCCCGTGGATGAGATCTGATGAAAAAGCGTATTATTTTGGCAATATTGTGTGCGGTGGCAGTGCTGGCGGTGGTGCTGGTGCTGCTTTCCGTGCAAAAATGCAGTGTCAGAGGCGAGGTGCAGAGCATAACCGTGCTGGAGCCGGGAGAGGGCAGACAGCAGGTAATGGTAAAGCTGTTGTCTGAGGATGGTGACGTGCTGTATTTCCGCATAGGGGAAAGCACTCCCGTCAAAAACCTCAACGGCAACGTGGTGCCTCCTGAATCCCTTTTGGAGGGGGACGTTATTGTAATAACGTACCTTGAGCGCA
>JAGBHJ010000038.1 GCA_017935525.1 Clostridia bacterium
AAGCAGGAAGGGCATTTTAAGAAGTATGCACAAGGGCGCTATAAGACCGCCGATACCCATTGAGCCGCAATCGCCCATAAATACCTTGGCAGGATTTGCGTTATACATCAAAAATCCTGCACAGCCACCCATCACAACTCCGCACAGAGTCATAAGGTTTGCATAATTAGCCTTGATGTAGGGCATGGCAAGAACAACGGACGAGGTTGAGATGAGGTAAACTATTGCAGCAACGGTGCACACGGTTACCATGGACACGCTGGTCAAAAGCCCATCGATGCCGTCGGTAAGGTTTGTGCTGTTTACCACGGCGATGACAGCAACTACCACCAAGGGTATGTAGAATATGCCCAGATCCACCATCATATCCGTAAAGGGGATATATACCGCACTTCCGATAAAGGGGTTTCTGTATGCGTAAATGGCAAAAATAATGGCAAAGCCCAGCTGACCGATTATTTTTTGGTAAGCCTTAAGGCCAAGACTGCGTTTTTTTGCAACCTTGATGTAATCATCCAAAAATCCGATGATGGCAAAGCCCAGCATCATTATAACTGTAACCAGCGTAAAGTCAACGCTGCCCTTGCTGAAAACAAAAGCGAGGATAGCAATGGGTATAATAAAAATAATACCGCCGATGGTGGGTGTGCCCTGCTTTTTGAGGTGAGCCTGGGGGCCGTCGTCCCTTACCTGCTGACCAAACTTGAGTCTGGTAAGCAGGGGGATAAAGATCCTGCCGCATATCAACGTAAGTATGAATGAACACAACATTCCAATGCCAAATAACTTCATAAAACCGATCCAATTTTGCCCTTGGGAGCAAAAATCCTTTCTTTAGACAAATATATTATTCAAATCTCTTGTTGATAAGATAATCAACTATTTCTTCCATCATCATTCCGCGGGAGCCCTTTACCAGCACGGTATCCTCGGGGGAAAGGTCAAAGCCCTGCAAGAACTCGATTGCCTCCTTGTTGGAGCTTACAGTCTGTATATTCTTGTAGGAAATAAGCTCTGCGGCTCCTCCTGCGGTGTAGATAGCCATTTTGCCTCTGGTGATAATAAAGCTTGCGTGCTGTGCGGCAAGTTTGCCTATCTCCGAGTGCGCCTGCTTTGCGGCGGCACCCAGCTCAAGCATATCGCCAAGGATCACGATCTTTCTGCCCTTGGCAACCTGGCTCATTGCCTTTAATGCGGCGGCCACCGCCTGGGGATTGGAGTTGTAAACGTCACTTATAACTGTAAGTCCGTCCTTACATCTTGTGACGTTGAGCCTCATATCGTCTGCCACAAAGCATTTAAGTCCTGCCACTATCTTTGTCAGCGGAATATCTGCCGCAAGACCTGCCGCCGTTGCGGCAAGTGCGTTGTAAACGTTGTGTACGCCCAACGAATTCATTACCGCGTGGATGCGCAGACCCTTGTTGGCAAGGTTGAATTTGTCTGTGTTTTTTACGCAGATGTCAAACTCGGTAAAAATACCCTCGGGTCTGTTGAACATCTCGATATTTGCGGCGGCAACGTCGGCGTCGTTTTCGATACCGTAGGATATCTTGTTGGCGTCAAAGGAATCATCCTCCATTACACGCGCAAGATATTCATCGTCAATATTGACTATGAGGGTACCGCCGGGCTTTACTGCTCTGAAAAGATCAGTCTTTTCTTTATATATATTTTCCTGACTCTCAAAAAATTCCATGTGACTGGTGCCGATATTGGTAATGACTGCAATGTCCGGCTGTACCACTCTGCACATGGTGGCTATTTCACCCTTGTGGCCCGTGCCCATTTCCAGCACAGCCTGCTTGTTGTGGGACGACAGTCGGCAGACAGTCAATGGCAGGCCTACGGTGCTGTTGTAATTGCCGTTGGTCTTTAAGGTATTACCCTTTTGAGAGAATACCTCAAAGAGCATATCCTTGGTGCTGGTTTTGCCGCAGCTGCCGGTAACGGCAACCGTAAAGGGGCTCATGATGGAAAAGTATTCCTTTGCCAGCACTATCAACGCTTCCTCTGTGGACTCCACCAGTATGGTTGGGATGGGGGAGTCCTCAACGGGTCTGCTGACGAATGCGGCAACTGCACCTTTTTGTGCAACGTCCGCAATAAAGCTGTGACCGTCAACTCTTGCTCCTACAATGGCGACAAAAATGTCCCCGGGCTTTATTCTTCTGGAGTCTGTTTCGACTCCCGTAACGGCAAAGTCCCCCACATAGTCGGACTTTCCGTTGGTTATGCGTAAAATGTCTGAAAATTTAATCGATTCCATTTTTATTTTTCCTTATAACGTTTATGATGATGCTTCTGTCGCTGAGAGGGTACCGTATGCTGCCTATCTGTTGGTATGCTTCGTGCCCCTTGCCCATTATGAGCACGGTGTCACCCTCCTTTGCGGAAAGGATGGCGTTGGTTATTGCCGCCTCTCGGTCTATTATTATATTATACACGGCCTTTTGCGGGTCAAGTCCCGAGATTATGTCGGAAACTATTGCCAGCTCGTTTTCGTTCCGAGGGTTATCGGAGGTTATGACCGTATAATCTGCCATTTGTGTTGTGATCGCACCCATGATACTGCGTTTTTGCCTGTCGCGGTCGCCGCCGCATCCAAACAGAGCGATCAGCTTGTTTTTTGTGAATTCCCTTGCAGTCGAAAGCACGTTTTTGATGCCGTCGGGAGTGTGGGCGTAGTCAAGAATGACTGCCGCACCGTTTACCTCGCCCATATATTCAAACCTGCCCGGCACGGGAGGTGATAAAGCAATGGCTTTGCAGGCATCTTCAAAGGGGATGCCGTATTCACAGCAGGAGGCTATTGCGGCAAGGGCGTTCATTACGGAAAAATCCCCCGGTGTGGACAACCGTATCTTATGAGACTCTCCCTTATGGCAGACAGCAAAGCATGAGCCCGTGGGAAGATGCTCCTTTTGTAATGCGTAGTAATCCGCATTTGCCGTAACGGATGAGTATGTTACTTTTTTGCAGGGAATATCCTTTACAATGCTTTGGTAGGCGCTATCGTCGGAATTCAGCACGGCGGTGTCACATTGCAAAAAAAGCTTTTTCTTTTCCGCAAGATATTCATCCATGCTTTTGTGAAAGTCAAGGTGATCCTCCGTCAGATTGGTAAATACACCAACGGAAAAGTGTAACCCGTATGTCCTGTCAAGAGCCAGCGCATGGGAGGAGACCTCCATTGCCACAGCCTTTACGCCAAAGTCGGCGTAGCCCTTTAGTATATCGCACAGCGTTACGGCGTCCGGTGTGGTCCTGTCGGTGTTTACATTACCTGCAGGGGAGACCCCGCCCAACGTGCCAAGGGCAGCGGCGCTTATACCGCAGGTGTTTAGTATGTGTGACGTATAAAACGCCACGGAGGTCTTGCCGTTGGTGCCCGTTATGCCTATAAGATCCGTTGGAATAATGCCGTCAAAGTATATCTTCAATGCGATCAGCGCAAGGGCACGGCGGACGTTTTTTACCTTTATTACGGGTATAACACGGGCGATGTCACTGCAAGCGCCGTCGTCGAGCTCTGTCAGCACTGCAACGGCACCCGACTCTGCCGCCTGACGGATATAATCAGCTCCGTCGCTCTTGAGCCCCTTTACCGAGGCGAATATATACCCGGGAGAAATCTTTCTTGAATCCTGTGATATGCCGCATACTTCGGCGTTTTTTGCATTCGAAGGGAAAAACGTATAGCCGTCATTCCCCAATGCTGAGTTAATAATATGAAAGAGAAGCATACAGATCTCCTTTTGATGAAATTATCCATAATGCTTTTCTTTTGTATTCTGCTGTTTTTTCGTTATTCTGTTGGCTCGGGAATATCCTTGTGGAAGAACACGGTGACTACCGTACCCTCGTCAACGAATTTACCCGCTATTATGCTTTGATCCAGTATTACCGAATCCGTGCCCGAACCGGACTCTCCAAGCTCCATGATAAGCCCCTTTAGCGCCAGCGCCGCATTTGCCTCCAGCAGTGTCATGCCCTCAAGGTCGGGAACCTGTACCTGCAAGGGATCGATCTCACGATAGCCGAGAGTGAGTGTGACCTTACGCAAGCTTACTATACCTGCTCCCGGAGCAATGCTCTGCTTGACGATAACGTTGCCCTCACCCTTTATGGTGATGTCGAAAAGCGCAGGATGGAGATGAGCGAGTGCATCCTCAACCGGAAGACCGATCAGATCGGGGAAGTATATTCCCTTGATCTTGTCTCTGGAAGGCTCAAGCTCAAGGTACGCAAACGCATTTGTCAGGAATTCTCCAACAAAAGGCGCTGCGGCAGCACTTCCGTAGGGAATACCCTTAGGGTTACATGTTATGAATATAACAGAGATCTTTGCGTCCTCTGAGGGACCAAAGCCTACGAATGAACCCACATCGACACCCTCGGCAATGTTACCGTGCTCGTCGTAGGTCTGCGCTGTACCTGTTTTTCCTCCAATGTAGAAGCCGTCAACACTTGCTGATTTACCGCCACCGTTTGTTACTACCTGTGTAAGTGCGTCGCGCATGATGGCGCTGGTTTTTTCCGAAATTACCTGCTCCCTTACAGTGGGGGAGGCAGTAAAAATTGTTTCTATGGACTGTGTTCCGTCGTCGTTTTCTATCGTTCTGTTTATTTCCTTTACCAAGTATGGCTCATATAGATACCCCCCGTTTACAACTGCGTTAAATGCAGTCAAAAGCTGCAACGGAGTTACGGCAATGGCCTGACCGAAGCACATTGTTACCCAGTCCTGATGTGTGGCGTTGTCCTTGCTGATCATAAGACCGGACTCTTCACCTGCAATATCTATTCCGGTTTTTTGACCGAAGCCGAATTTTTTCAAATAGTCATAAAGTACGTCAACTCCCATGCGTTCACCTATTTGCATAAACACAGGGTTACATGATGTGTTGAGTCCTGTTTGAGATGTCTGGTGACCGTGGCCGGATCTGTTACTGCAATGTATCCTTACTCCGTCAACTGTATAATACCCGGGACAGTAGAATTTATCATCAAGCCCAACACCCCCTTCTTCAAGGGCAGCGGCAAGTATCATTGCTTTTATGGTTGAACCCGGCTCGTAGTTAAGCAGACAAGTCTGGTTTTTTGTCAATGCTTGCATTTCGCTGAGAGTAAGATCTCTGGGGGGCTCGTTGGGGTCATAATCGGGAATATTGACCATTGCGAGTACCTCACCTGTTAAGGGGTTGGTTGCAACTGCGTATACGCCGTCTGCGGAGAACTTCAGCATTGCGTTTTCTGCTGCCTCCTGGAGGTAGGACTGCAATACGCTGTCAATAGTCAGCACCAGGTTGTTGCCGTCGGTGGCATCAACGTAGATCTCGCTGCCTTCAATAATGTCCTTACCTGTGTTATCGGTCTCTCGGAGGATAACTCCGGCCTCACCGATAAGCTCGTCGTTGTAAAAAAGCTCTATGCCCTCCTGACCGTAATGACCGTCGGGCTCTGCGTACTTCATGGTAAAGCCAAGCACCTGGCACGCAAGATTGTTGTAGGGATAAACTCTGGCAGGCTCGTCAATAAGCTCCAGACCGTTTAACGCAAGAGCACGGATCTGCTTGGACTGCTCCTCGGTCAAGAGCCTTTTTACCCAGACGAGGGCTTTTGTTTTGTCCGAGATCTTGTCGTAAATATCCTCAATGCTCATATCCAGTATGGGGGAGAGCAGGGTTGCGATGCTGTCTGCGTTCTTGATGTCGTTGGGTATAGCCTGGAGGGAATACCTTGTGACGGATGCCGCAAGCACCAGACCGTTACTGTCGTATATGGTACCGCGCTGGGGATAAATGCCTAGCTCTCTGGTCCATTGGCTTTCCGCCTTGTCTCTCAGCTCGTCGCTCCATGCAAACTGTATGTATGCAAGTCGGAATGTGATGCCTACAAAAAATATGCAGAACACCAGCAAAAGCACAAATGAACGGTGCTTGATGTCGTTATAATAAACCTTTTTCAATTTTGGGAACTCCTTTATTTTTTACTTTTTTGT
>JAGBHJ010000299.1 GCA_017935525.1 Clostridia bacterium
AAAGGAGATTTTTACATATGTCTGACTTATTCAAAGGTACTTGTACCGCACTTATTACTCCCTTTGCAGACGGCAAGCCCGATACGGTAGCCCTTGGCAATATAATAGACTATCAAATAAAGGGCGGCATCAACGCTCTAGCAGTCTGCGGCACAACGGGAGAGCCATCCACCATGACGGATGAGGAACAGCAGGAGCTCATCAGCTACACCGTACAAAAAGCGGCAGGCAGAGTCCCCGTGATAGCAGGAGTAGGCGGCAACTGCACGGAGCACGTTGCCCAAATGGCGCAAAGGGCACAAGCTCTGGGAGTGGACGCCTTACTCTGTGTCACGCCCTACTACAACAAATGCAATCAGGACGGTTTGGTAGCTCATTACGCCCACGTTGCGTCAAAAACCTCCTTGCCCATAATAGCATACAACGTTCCCTCCCGCACGGGAGTCAATATGCTGCCCCAAACCGTGGCAAGGCTCTGTCGACTGGGGGCTATCAAGGGGCTAAAGGAAGCAGGCACGGACATGGGACAGCTGGCAAGGACTGTGGCTCTTTGCGGTGACGACCTTGCTGTTTACTGCGGCAATGACGATCTGCTGCTGCCCTGTCTGGCTTTGGGTGCAAGAGGCAGCATCTCCGTTGCGTCAAACATTGCCCCTGCCATGGTGTCCCAAATCGCTGATATGTTCTTTTTGGGAAACATCGCCCAAGCAAGAAAGCTTTTCTGTCGCTTACTGCCATTATTCGGCGCGCTCTTTGCAGACGTAAACCCCATCCCCGTCAAGGCGGCGGCAAGTCTTTTGGGACTGTGCAGAAACGAGGTGCGTCTGCCGCTGACGCCTTTGGCAGGTGATGCTATCGCTAATCTGCGACAAAAAATGTCAGAAGCAGGAATATTGTAATTATTTTTGTATTTGTGAACAAACTATTAACAAAAGCCCGCCTAAAACGGGCTTTTTGGCGTTTGTTAATAAAAAATTTACAAATGTATTTTCATAAATATGGTATAATTATCTAAATTATTATCATTCTCGGAATGTATATTCCGACAGTATGACAGTAAACGGAAGCTCTCCGTTACAAATAAATTACAAAATTTTTGAAAGGCGGTATCATTATTATGAATCGTGTTTATAATTTTTCATCAGGCCCCGCACAGCTTCCTCTTGACGTGCTTGTAAAGGCTCAGGCAGAGCTGGTTGACTTTAACTCCACAGGTATGTCCGTTATGGAAATGAGCCACAGATCTGCGGCTTATAAGGATGTTATCGACAATGCGGAAAAGAACCTCAGAAAGCTTTACAACATCAGCGACGACTATGCAGTGCTCTTCCTCCAGGGTGGCGCATCCCTGCAGTTCTCCATGGTTCCCATGAACCTGAAGAAGTCCGGCTCCGCTGATTTTATCGACTCCGGCTACTGGTCACAGAAGGCTATCAAGGAGGCTAAGAAGTACCTCGACGTTAACGTTGTTTGCTCCACAAAGGACGAGAACTTCAACTCCCTGCCCAAGTTTGACGGCATCGACTTTAAGGGTGACTACGTTTATATGACATCCAACAACACTATCTACGGTACGGAGTTCAAGTCCTACCCCAAGACAGGCAATATTCCGTTGGTTGCAGATATGTCATCTGACATTTTGTCCAGAAAGCTGGACGTTAACGACTTCGGCATCATCTTTGCAGGTGCGCAGAAGAACATCGGACCCAGCGGTCTGTGCGTAACCATCATCAGAAAGGACCTTATCGGCAATGCACCCGAGAACATCCCGATCATGCTTGATTATAAGACACATGCTGACAACGGCTCCATGTACAACACACCTCCTACATACGGTATCTACGTTGCAGGCCTTGTATTTGAGTGGATGCTGGCGCAGGGTGGCGTTGAAGCATTTGAGAAGATCAATGCTGAAAAGGCTGCTTTGGTTTATGACTTTATCGACAATTCCGACTTCTACTCCAACACTATCCCCGCTGCTGACCGTTCTCTCATGAACATCGTATTCAAGACAGCAAACGAAGATCTGGACAAGAAGTTCGCAAAGGACGCTGCTGCAAAGGGTCTTATCTCTCTGGGCGGACACAGAGCAGTTGGCGGTCTGCGTGCAAGCATTTACAACGCAATGCCCATCGAAGGCGTTAAGGCGTTGGTTGAATTCATGAAGGAATTTGAGCTTGCCAACAAGTAATTAAAGGAGCTATTCTAATGACAAATATTAAATTATATAACAAGATCTCTCCCATCGGTCTGGACCTTCTTGATAAGGACCAGTACGCTTGCGGTGAGGATTACGAGGAGTTCGACGCCGCATTGGTGCGTTCCGCCGTTCTCCACGAGGTTGAATTCCCCCAGAGCCTGCTTGCAATTGCAAGAGCAGGTGCGGGTGTAAACAACATTCCGTTGGATAAGTGTGCAGAAAAGGGTATTGTTGTATTCAATACTCCCGGTGCAAACGCAAACGGCGTTAAGGAGCTGGCTATTGCTGGTCTTCTGTTGGCGTCCAGAGATATCGTTGGCGGTATCAACTGGGTACAGACCATCAAGGAGGACGAAACAGTTGCAAAGCTGGTAGAAAAGGGCAAGAGCAAATTTGCAGGTCAGGAGATTATGGGCAAGAAGCTCGGTATCATCGGCTTGGGCGCTATCGGTGGCCCCTTGGCTAACGCCGCTGTAAGCCTTGGTATGGACGTTTACGGCTGTGACCCCTACCTTTCCGTTGACGGCGCTTGGAAGCTTTCTCGCTCCGTTCACCACGTAAAAACACGTGAGGAGATATTCTCTACCTGTGACTACATCTCCGTACACACACCCTTGGTAGAGAATGCTGACCCC
>JAGBHJ010000300.1 GCA_017935525.1 Clostridia bacterium
AGCAAAAACATCACTTATATTCCTTCCGAAAACAAAATATCGTATAACACACTATACCTTGCAAGCAAGATCGTGTGAAAAAGGGGCGAGAAAATCTCGTCCCTTTTCTGCTTTGATATAAAACTGCTTTACGGTAGGTGCATCCATGGAGCTTTCCGTGGATGCTTCTTGCTGTTTTGCCTAATGTGTTACTGATAATGCCTGTGGCGGGCATGGGAACCGTTTTAGTTCCTTACGATATATACCTCGTTGTTAAGGAAGTAGTTTTCCATAGCGGCGCCGTATTCGTAGGGCAGGTGATCCTGATTGCAGTCACCAACGATGCCGAGGTCATGCTCACCTGCAAGGTTGTTGGGATCTGCGTAGCCCCAGAATGTATCTGTCTGGTTATTGGTGCCTCTTTCGTGCTGAATGAGTATATTGTCCGTGTACGTGGGGCCGTCCTCCATCACGTGGGAGGTGGTCCATACCATGTGGTATACGGAATACTGCATTACGTTGTCGTAAATGTTAAAGAAGCCGTCCTCCGTAAGTATGTTCTGATGATTCCAGCCCTGAATATTTACGGAGAGGTGGTCGGGTCTTTGCATACCCCAGCCGTAGCCTGCGTAACGCATTATATTATTGTATATCTCCATGCTGTGGATGTAATTTTTTTCTCCCGACATAAAGTATTCAATATTATAGGTATTGTACTCCAGCAGGTTGTCGTGGTACTTGACACCCTTCATCACCAATCTGGAGCCCGTGCTGGTCTGGTTGGTGACGCCTGCATCGTAGCACTGGTATATGTAGCAATTCTTGATCTCGTAATTGTCGCATCCGCCGTAGATCTCTACTCCGTTACCGAATCTGACGGGATTGTTGTTACTGTCATAGTTCTGCAGAGAGCCGCCTATCCATGCGATCTCACAATTCTGCACCACAAGATTATTGACGGTGCCTGTTGCGATGCCGTGGCATCCGCCGTACATTATGCACAGATTGTCAAAGGTGTTGTCGTCAGTTGCGGTGATAATGTGGCCGCTTGAGTTGAACTCGATGCTGTCAAATCTTTCTGCAGGGTTGCCTTCGGTAGAGCAGAGGTAGAGGTAGCCGTATTCCTCAAACTGGGTGGAGGTAACAAATCCGCCAAGGTTGTGGAAGAACGTAAGGTCCTCTGACAGATCCTTATATGATGCAAAGGGCTTGCCCGTACCATGGTCCTTGTACGCGCCGTTGATGCAAATCTTGTATGCGTGGTACTGTGCGTTGTTCATGGAGATAAGTCCTACGTCCCCTGCAAATCTTTCGCTGTAACGGTAAACGTTGGGAACATCCGTCTTCTGCCATGTGCCTGTTACTGCACCGTCAAAGGGTGAGCCGTATATTCTGGGCTTTTGTCCCTCGCCGTATGCGGAATATGTAACTCCTTTGCTTGCGGCAAGGTGACCGCGGAAAATGTCGCCGCGGTTAAAGTAGACCACGTCACCGTAAGTAAGCTCTGCGTTGTTTACTCTGTCGAGAGTAGCCCAGGGTGTCAAGGGAGAAAGACCGTCGTTGTTGTCGTCACCGTCGTTGGAAACGTAGTAAGACGTACCCTCTGCCACGATCTCGGTTTTTGAGTTGCGGATCTTTTCTCTCAATGAGTTTGCTCTTGTCTCTATATCCTCAAGGAGTTCATCGTTGATCTCCTTCATAAAGAAATCTTCAACCTGCGCAAGAATGTCGATGTTGTCCTCGATCACAACTGTGGAGGATGCAACCTCCTTTGTTTCGGGAGTAAATCCTACGTAGTCCTTTAAGAATTTGTGGACTGCGGGGCCCTGCTTGTAGTACGTGTCGGATGAGCCCAGATAGAGCCTTGTGCCCTCGGACTTTACTATGTATTCGTTCCATGCAAGGTCTTCAATAAGCAGGTTCATTTTTTCGGAGTCAGCACCGGAAAGCACTATCGCCTTCTGGCAGGAATCATCCGTTGTGATGGGCAGGATCCAGCCTGTAAGGTCGCGGATATAGTCCCTCAAGGATGTGGCGGAGGTGTCTGAGGTGCTCTCTGCCAGTATGGAGTATTCCGCAATGTCGCTACCCAAAAGCGTGAGGCTCATGATCGGGTATTCTGTATTGCTTACAAGGTCGTTTTGGGAGGTGAATTCCTTCTTTTCCGCTTTTGTATCAAGGAAGTCAGTCTTAAACCTCTCCACAGCGTCAGCCAAAGCCTCGTCGTTGTGTGCAGTGATGATTATATTGCCGTCAGCAAAGCTGATGGAGTAGTCCAGATATCTGATGCCGCCAAGCACTGCGGAAACCAGGGGTCTGTTGACCTTGCCGATGATTATCTCGTGGGCTGAGGGAGTGCCTGTGCTGCCCGTTGCCAGCTCGTAGCCGGTGGTATCCAGCAGATGCTTAAGCATTGCGGTGTTTTCCTTGTCGGAAAGGGTGGAAACCAGCACGAACTCCTCTATGGATACTCCGTCAACAAAGAAGCCTTGAGGGGAGTTGCCGTGGAAGTGCTCCACGTTTACCTGCTTGATACCGGGGAGAGCGTTTTCTGCGGTAAAGCTATTCTCCTTACATATCTTTGCAAAGTCCTGAATGGCAAGATCGTAGCCCTCGTCTGCTACGGCGTAAATAACTATTTTTGTGCCGACTGCCTTTATTACGTAGTCGTATTTTCTGAGGTTGCCTGCTTGGGCAATGACGTCGTCGGATTCTTTTCTGTTTGTGTCACCCAAAAGGATCTCGTACTTGTTCTCAACAAAGCCCTGCGCCTCGTCGATAAGGTCTGTCAAGGGCAGGCACATTGTGGAAACGCTGCCCAAAAGTGCCATGTTAAGGTCGTCTGCCTTGTACTTTAAGGGGTGAGCCACCAATGTTTCCGACTGGGGGTATATTATCACAAAGTCGGATAATGTGGCTGTCTCCTGGGGTGTGGGAGTGGGTGCCACGGTGGGAGTGGGCGTAGGCGTTGCCGTCGCTTGGGGTGTTTGTGTCTCGCTTGGCGCACAGGCGGTAAAAAGCATTACCGATGCTATGGCTGCCAGAGCGATGGATATAACTTTTTTCATAAAAGCTCCTTTCTTGCTTGGTTACAAGCTGTATCTGACTATATTCTACCATATTATAGCGAAAAAAACAACTTGATAATTGACTTTTGTGAAAAATATTGATATAATATAGAAAAATACTGATATTACGAAAATAACGGAGGACTATATGGCAAACGGCAACGGCAAGATAACATTGAGCTTTACCCCTGCCCAGTACAGAAGACTTTTGAACATGGTGTACCTGGGCAACATGGTTATGGGTGCGGCGGATAATTATAAAGAGGATGCTTACAACGAGGTTGAAAGCGTGGTATTCTCCAAGGTAAAGGCAATAGGCAGGGAAAAGTATGCAGAGTACATTGAGGAGTACGGCGGATTTTTGCCCACAAAGGACTTTGAGGACTGCGGCATTCTTAAGGTGCTGGAAAATTATGACGACGAGGCGTTCTGGTCGGAGCTGGTAAGAAGACTGGCGCTGATAGACGTTTCCAAATTTGCGGACGTTAAAAACCCCGACATTATGTATTCCGCTATAATCCAGCGCACGGAGCAGTATGAGGACTTCTTTGAGGAGAACGACCTGACAAAGATAAAGGTTGAGGGTATGCCTCCCATGGATGAGAGCATAGAGACCTTCAGATCCATGCTGGTGGGTGAGCTGGAGGCAGATGACGACCTTTTTGATGAGGATGACGGGGAAGAATAAATAAAAGACCAAAAAAGTGCTTGACAATATATATATGGTAAAATATAGATGAAAAGAGCAGTACCGCGACCAAAACGGGCTGTAATGTGAGCATGAGGCACACAGAAGTACCCGTTGAGGCGGAGGTCTGTGTGCTTTTTAATTATAAAACAGGAGGAGTTTTTTATGAGAAGAATCACTTTTAGGCTGTTAGCGCTAAGCGCAATGCTACTCACAGTGTTCACCACAGCGTGCAGTGGGGGCGGGCATCCCAAATTTATACAGAACATATCCGACGATGTATTTGCTTCGGATGGTGATTATGCGATCTTTACAGACGTTTCGGACGTTGATACGGATACCGTCCAAAATATAAGCGTGCAGGATTATTACGCATGGATCGATGAGGGCAAGCTTGAGTTTGAAACGCTGATGTTTGTCAACGAGAATGGGCAAATACTGTATGAAATAATTTGGATAGATAAAGAGGATGGTATTGAGACATTAAAGGAAATCTGCAGGCAAAAGGGCGGGGTCATAGTTGAGCCCGAGTTCTTGAGGACCAATGAATATACATCCTACGCATATCTTTCCCCTGCATCGGCAAAAGAGCTGGATGCAAGCGACGCATCTGTTAAGCCTCTGTTGGAGTCGCCGAGTTTTCTCTATTCAAAAAAGGATAGAAACTGGTATATGTTGGAATACATAGCCGAGATTTACGGCGCTGAAGAATAAGACGGGGTCAGATCTATGAAACGAACAATTCTTACACTGGTGCTTGCGGCGACGATCATGCTCTCCGCTTGCACACAAGCCACTCCCTCCACAAGCGGCACGGCAGAGGCGACCCCCACTCCGATGCCTACCCCGACTGCGACCCCTGTGCCGGAGGATAGGCTGTACCTTACCGACGAGGTAATTGACGTTGTGGGTAAGGACGTGTACGCAAGGATACTGGATGAGTCTGTTTTTCTGCAAACGGGGCAAATCGCGGTAAGAGACGTGCTTGTGTACCGCAAGGATGGCGCAAGGCTCTATTGGCTGAGGCCTTATTCTGCAGATCAGAGAGAGCGCACGCAAGATAGGATCGCCTTTCGTAAATGTTGCCAAAGCATGGGGGTAGAGTCATGGGGAACGATTGCAGATGAATACGGCTTGGGTGGAGCTATGTTTGCATTTCTTACCGAGACACAGCTGAAACTGGTAGAGGGTGAGGTTGACAATTGCCTGCTGACGACGTTTATAAGCAATTTTTGGTATGATTCTCATAATGATTGCTGGCATTTAGAAAGTGAGTTAACGTTTGGTTGAAGATAAAACAGTCACAAAGCCTTCCTTTACCCAAGGAGGGCTTTTTGTTACCGCTGGCGCCAAATATCCAAGGGCGGGGCAAAGGTGCATATTTCAAAAATTTTTTGAAATATCCGCCAAAATCCAAAAAAGTATCTTTACAAATATTTGCATTTATGATATAATATTGGCGTTGCCCACGACTCGGTCGTTAGAGAACTCCGTCGGCGGCTGTGTGGTGAGGCGTATTATTATTTTTTTATGGAGGTATCCGACAATGGATAAGGCAAGAAAGACAGAGATCATCGAACAGTTTAAGACACATGAGGGCGACACAGGTTCTCCCGAGGTACAGATCGCTATTCTCACAGAGAGAATCAATCACCTCAACGAGCACTTGAAGGTCAACAAGCAGGATAAGCACTCAAGACGCGGTCTGCTCATGATGGTTGGTAAGAGAAAGGGCTTGCTCAGCTACCTTGAGTCCAAGGACATCAACCGTTACCGTGCTATCGTTGCAAAGTGCGGTCTCAGAAAGTAATTTCTCGGCTGTTCGGGCGGGCGCTCCGTTGGGGTGTCTGCCCTTATCTGCACAAAATCAAGGTTTAATGCTTTTCAAAGGGTAATGTATAAAATATTGCTTTTTGGAAAACAGTAAACTGGCAAAAATAAAATAAGATAGATTTATTGATTCTCGTCGGAGTCGGGCTGGGACCGGTGGTACTGATTTGCGAGTGCGGTGCAGTCGACGGCGTTGATGACGAACGAAAGGAGAAAACGTATGGATATCAAAACGTATTCCATGGAGCTTGCGGGCAGAACTCTCACAGTAGAGCTTGGCAGAATGGCAGAGCAGGCAAACGGCGCTTGTACAGTAACCTACGGCGAAACCGTTGTGTTTGTTGCAGTTACGGCGTCCGAGTCACCTCGTGCAGGTATGGACTTCTTCCCGTTGAGCGTTGAATTTCAGGAAAAATTGTATGCAGTAGGCAGGATCCCCGGTGGATTTATCAAGAGAGAGGGCAAGCCCACAGATAAGGGCATCCTCACATCCCGTCTGATCGACAGACCTATCCGTCCCTTGTTCCCCCACGGAATGAGAAACGACGTTCTGGTGGTTGCAAACCCCTTGTCTGTTGACCCGGAATTCCCGCCGGATGTATTTGCTATGATCGGTTCATCAGTTGCATTGAGCATCCCCGACATTCCGTGGGAGGGCCCCACAGGCTCTGTTTCCGTAGGCCTTGTGGACGGTGAGCTGGTTATCAACCCCAACGCCGCACAGAGGGAGAAGTCAAAGCTCCAGCTGACGGTTTCCGGTACAAAGGAAAACATCTTGATGGTAGAGGCAGGTGCTCAGGAGGTTCCCGAGGACACAATGCTGGATGCTATCATGTTGGCTCACGACTACATCAAGCAGATCGTAGAGTTTATTGAAACTATCGTTGCAGAAAACGGCAAGGCAAAGAGGGAATTCCCCCTTATGAACGCAGGCGACGATATGGATCAGGCTATCCGTCCCTTTGCAGCTCCCCTTATCAAGGAAGCTATGAACCACTTTGTTCGCGCAGAGAGAGAGGTTGCACAGGACGAAGCAACAGCCGCTATCCACGCAGAATTTGACGACAAGTTCCCCGAGGAGAGAAAGTGGGAGATCGATGAGGTCATCTACAACATCACAAAGGAAACTATGAGAAGACGTATACTGGACGAGGGTGTTCGTCCCGACGGCAGAAGCCTGACGGAGATCCGTCCCATCACAGTTCAGGTTGGTCTTACACCCAGAACACACGGTACGGGTCTGTTTACAAGAGGACAGACACAGGTTCTTTCCGTATGTACCTTGGGCGCAAAGACGGACGTTCAGATGCTTGATGGCTTGTGGGAGGACGATTCCAAGAGATACATCCACCACTACAACTTCCCGCCGTACAGCACGGGCGAAGCAAAGGCTATGAGAGGCCCCGGCAGACGTGAGATCGGTCACGGCGCTTTGGCAGAAAGAGCACTTGAGCCCGTTATCCCCAGCGAAAACGACTTCCCCTACACGATCAGAGTTGTATCCGAGGTTATGAGCTCCAACGGCTCCACATCCCAGGCCAGCGTTTGCGGCAGCACATTGGCGCTGATGGATGCAGGTGTGCCGATAAAGGCTCCCGTTGCAGGTATTGCTATGGGTCTTATCAAGGACAAGGGCAGCGACAATCTGGCAGTTCTTTCCGATATCCAGGGTCTTGAGGACTTCCTTGGCGATATGGACTTTAAGGTAGCAGGTACTGCAAACGGTATTACAGCTATCCAGATGGATATGAAGATCGACGGCATCAACAGAGGCGTATTTGAGACTGCACTTGCACAGGCTCGTCAGGGCAGACTCTACATCCTTGGCAAGATGCTTGAGGTTATCGATACACCCAGAGCTGAGCTTTCCAAGTATGCTCCCAAGATCCTCCGTCTCAGCATCAATCCCGACAAGATCCGTGACGTTATCGGACCCGGCGGAAAGGTTATCAACCAGATCATCGACGCAACAGGCGTTAAGATCGATATCGAGGACGACGGTATGGTATTTATTTACGCTCAGGATCAGGAGTCAGGTATGGCTGCACTCAAGATGGTTGAGGATATCGTTGCAGAGGTTGAGCTTGGCAAGATCTACACAGGCACAGTAACAAGGATCGAGAGCTACGGCGCATTTATCGACGTACTTCCCGGCAAGAGTGGTATGTGCCACATCTCCAAGATCGCATACGAGAGAATTGACAAGGTTGAGGACGTGCTCAAGATCGGCGACGTTGTTAACGTAAAGGTTATCAACATCGACGAAAAGGGCAGAGTTGACCTCTCCATCAAGGATACACTTCCCGAAAGACCCGAAAAGGCAGAAAAGTCTGAAAAGTCAGACAGAAAGCACGAGGGCAAGGAGAGAAGACGCGAAAAGAGAGAGCCCAAGGAAAACAAGGCTGAGTAAAAAAATAGAATAAAGCTGTCAGAGGCACTTATGCACACAGGTTTGTGTCGTAAGTGCCTTTGTTTGTAGCGGCAGAATGGGAATAATTGCCTTCTTGACGTAATATTATTTACAAATATATGTCAAAGGAGAGCAAAATGAGATTTTCAAGGAAGACCGGTGCAACAAATGCTTTTATAATATTGCTGTTGATAGTGGCGTGGGTGATGGTGTGCATGGAGGAGACTGCAACAGTCATCAATACCCTCAACGGTAACCCCATATACAAGGGCGACGGCAGTAAAAAAGAGGTGGCGCTGACGGTAAACGTGGTGTGGGGGGATGAGTATCTGGATGACATCCTCAACATACTGGCAAGGGAAAACGTCAAGGCAACGTTTTTTATAGGCGGCAAATGGGCGGAAAACAGCTCCGACCTGCTGCTGAGGATAGCGGCTGACGGCCACGAGATAGGCTCCCACAGCTATAACCACGAGCATATGGAGCAGTTGAGCTACGGGCAGACGGTAAACGCCATCAAAAAGACCGCTGACGTAATTTTCTCCATATGCGGAGTGACGCCCACGCTGTTTGCACCGCCCTACGGTGAGTTTGACGATACCACCTTAAAGGCGGCAAGGGACCTTGGGTGCAAAACGATAATGTGGAGCGTTGACACCATAGACTGGCGGGGCGACGGAGTTTCTGCCATATTGGACAGGATAAGAACAAAGTGCCACGACGGCGCAATAATACTGTCCCATCCCACGGCGGACACGGTTGCCGCTTTGCCCGAGATAATTTCCATCGTCAGAAACAGCGGCAGAAGCTTTGTTACGGTGGGTCAGATGCAGGGCGTGGCGTAATCAACAAATTCAAAGGAATAAAAGTATGAAAAGGATCACATTATCCAACGGACTGGCGGTGGTGCTGGAAGGTATGCCCCACATGAGGTCGGCAGCCGTTGGAGTGTTTATAAAATGCGGCTCGGGCTGGGAGGACAGGGCAAACAACGGTATCTCCCACTTTATAGAGCATCTGCTGTTTAAGGGGACACATACCCGCACGGCAAGGGATATTTCCCAGCAGGCGGATGAGCTTGGCGGCAGTCTGAACGCATATACGGCGGAGGAATGCATCTGCGTGCATCTTAAGGTGCTGGCGGAGGACACCTTGGCGGCGCTGGATCTGGTGAGCGATATAGTTTGCCATCCTGCGTTTGATGAGGAAGATATAGAAAACGAAAAGAAGGTAATACTGGAGGAGATCGTCGTCACAAACGACAATCCCGAGGATGCGGCGCAGGAGCTGATGATGTCGGGAATGTTCCCCCATAGCCCCGTGGGAATGCCCGTTTTGGGCAGCGAGGAAAACGTGGAGGGCTTTACACGTAAGGACATTGCGGATTTCTACAACAAAAGCTTTGTGGCGGACAGAATGGTGCTGTCCATTGCAGGCAGCTTTGACGAGGCGGCGGTAACGGCGTGGCTGGAGAGCTCCCCCTTTGCAGAGCTTGAGGCAGGGGAACAGCCTGCGGTAATAACCTTAGAAAACCCCATTGTCGGCGGGTTTTTTAAGCAGGAAAGGGACATTGGTCAGCTGCAGCTTGTGGCGGGCTACCCTGCAGTATCAAGATATGACGACGACCTTTACGCCTTTGTGCTGTTGGCGGGAGTGCTGGCAGGGGACGGCTCATCAAGGTTGTTCCGCAGACTGCGGGAGGAAAACGGGCTTGTGTACGGCGTGGATGCGTCAATAGCGGAGTATTCCCACATGGGCGTTCTGGTGATAAACACGGGCTTTTCCGCAGAAAATGCAGGTACGGTGCAGGATATAATAAAAGAGGAGATAAAGGATATCACCGCAAACGGAGTTACGCCCCAGGAGCTTTTGAGGGCAAAGCGCAATATGATGATCGCTCTGGAGCTTGAGTGCGAGGGCACGATGTCTACCATGTCAAACAACGGCAAAAGGGTGTTGTTTGGCTTTGACGAGCCGTTGGAGTCCATCAAGGCAAGGTACGAGGCGGTGACCAATGAGGATATTATCCGCAGTGCCGCAAGGGCATTTTCTGCAAAGGAAAAGCAGGCGGTGGCGCTGGTGGGTGACTGTGAGGCGATCGAGGACTTCGGTCTGCTGGATATATAACAAAGGAGGATACTGTATGGAGCTTTATGAGGTCTTGAAAACAAGAAGAAGCATTAGAAAGTTTACTCAGGAGAAGATTTCGGACGAGCTTTTGGCAAAGCTGGTTGACGTGGCAAGGTACGCCCCTGCGGCGGCAAACGTTCAGCCGTTAAAGTATGCTGTGGTGAGAGGCGAGATGACAAAGGATATATTTCCCCTTACCAGATGGGCAAAGCTTTTGGGCGAAAGGGGCACACCCCAACCCGGTGAGGAGCCCACGGCGTACATATTTGTCATGACGGACACAAAAAACTCATACAACAAGGAGGCGGATGCCAGCCTTGCAATAGAAAACATAGTGCTGGCAGCGTGGTACGAGGGTATAGGATCCTGTATTCTTGGGTCCATCGACAAGCCAAAGATAGCAAGGCTTATCAATATGCCACAGGGTTATGAGATAAATTATGCCATTGCTCTTGGCTATCCTGCTCAGGAAAGCCTTGCGGAGGAGGAGCAGAATGGCGTTGCCTACTACATGGATGACGAGGGCGTGGTTCACGTGCCAAAGAGAAAGCTTTGCGACGTAATGTATTTTGCGGACGAGCAGTAAGGGGAATATATTATGGATATTATCAAGGAGTATGTGGACAGGTTTAACGCCGAGGATAACGAGCACGTTGTAAACAAGATAGACAATGCCCATGCATACGAATGGATGAAGGAGGAGATCCCCGTTTTTGAATGCCCGGACAAGGATATCGAAAGGGCGTATTACTTCAGATTCTGGACGTTCAGAAAGCACATCCGAGAGGAAAAGATAGGGTATATGATATCTGAATTTCTGCCAAAGGTTGGCTGGAGTGGAGAATATAACGAGATCAACGCTGCGGTTGGGCATCACCTCTACGAGGGCAGATGGCTGAAAAACGCAGGCAAGTATTTCAAGTCGTATATAAATCACTTTTTGGATGATCCTTACAGAGGACATCTTTACAGCTCGTGGATGCTGTGGGCAATGCTGGAATACTCCAAGGTAACGGGCGATTACGATTGGGGCGAGGGCTACCTTGCCAAAATTTGCAAGCATTATGAGGAATGGGAGGCAGAGCATCTGCTGAAGAACGGCTTTTTCTGGTCGCTGGATGATAACGACGCCATGGAGCTTTCCATAAGCAGCAGAAGAAACGGCAAGCTTGCAAGAGCCATCCGTCCCACGTTGAATTCCTATATGTGCGCAAACGCCTACGCCATTGCCGAATTTGCAAAAATGGCAGGAGAGATGGAGATCTGCGAAAAATATATCAAAAAGCACGAGGAATTAAAGTCCCTTATCAACGACCAAATATGGTACGACAGCTTTTACAGAGCGTTCCCATACTTCAGGGATATTGACGTGCCCGAGGATGCGATAAAGAATTATGACGGACAGAGCCCCATGGAGCTGATAGGCTATATCCCGTGGATGTTTAACATACCGCCAAAGGGCAGGGAAGACAGGTTTGAGCTTCTGGAGGACGAAGGCGTGTTCTTAACCCCCTACGGACTTGCCACCGCGGACAAGAGCGACCCAAGATTTTTGTATTACGACGAGCATGAATGCCAGTGGAACGGGTACGTATGGCCCTTTGCCACGGCACAGACCCTGACTGCGCTCTATACGCAGATGAAGCGTGACGAGGAGTCCCACCAAAGGTTTGGCGGAATGTATTACAGGCTTCTGAAGCAGTACGCATGGTCCCACCACCTGACAAGGGAGGACGGCACCACGGTTCCGTGGATAGATGAGTCCAGATCCCCCTTGGAGGACGACTGGTATTCACGCTCCAGATTGATAGAGATGAACTGGAAAGGCGGCAAGGAGGAGCGCGGCAAGGATTACAATCATTCCACGTACTGCGACCTGGTAATTTCGGGTCTGGTGGGCTTTGGAGTGGAGGACGGCTGCGTAAAGGTAAAGCCCTGCTTCCCCGAGGAGTGGGACTGGTGCAGGTTGACGGATATCCCCTGCATGGGTAAGCTGTATACGGTTACCTACGACAAAACGGGAGAAAAATTCGGCGGAGAAAAAGGCTTGACGGTTACTTGCAGGTGACCCGAGCCATTTAATACAATTACAAAGGAGAAAAATATGAGCATAAGATTTGATTCAGAAAGAAACATATTTATGCTGGAGACGCAGAAAACAAGGTATGCTATCCAGATAGTGTTTGACAAATTTCCCGTAAATCTTTATTATGGACCCAAGACGGATGAGCCCGTAGCAGAATACGACCCATCGGTATATTCATTCTCGCCCTATTATGCGGACACAAGATTGAACTATTGCCCCGATCTTGTCAGAGCAGAGTACGTCGGCTTTGACAGCGGTGACTTCAGAACCTCATCCTTAAAGGTAAGAAATGCAAATGGCGACAGCATGGTGGTGTTGCACTACAAGGGATACCGCATTTTTGACGGCAGAGAGGAGATTCCGGGACTGCCTTACGCAGATGCTGACGAGGATACACAGACCCTTGAGCTGCAGATGCTGGACCCCGTAACAAATCTTGAGGTTATGATGTACTACACCATATTCCCCAAGGAGGACGTTATTTCCCGTTATGTCAAGTTGACAAACAACTCCACATCCAAGCTGGTGATAGAAAAGTGCATGAGCTTGCTGCACGATTTTACAAGCCACAATTACGATATGATCAGCCTTTACGGTCAGCACGCAATGGAGCGTAAGTACCAGAGGGTACCTCTCCACTACGGCCAGCAGAACGTATTCAGCCGCAGAGGTGCGTCCAGCCATCACTACAACCCCTTTATTGCTCTTTGCGAGCAGGGAAAGGGTCCCGACGAGGGTATTGCCGTAGGCTTTAACTTTGTGTACAGCGGCAACTTCCTTGACGAGGTCGAGGTAGACCAGCAGGGCTACACAAGAGTACAGATCGGTCTTGGTCAGGATAATTTCAGTTATCTGTTGGATAAGGGCGAAAGCTTTACCTCCCCTGAGGCTGTTATGACGTATTCCTACGAGGGTATCTCACAGATGTCCAGAAATTTCCACGCATTTACGAGAAATCATATTCTCCCCGAGGAAGTGTTTGAAACACGTCCCGTGGTTCTCAATACGTGGGAGGCTTGCTACTTTAATATCAACGAGGACGTTCTGGAGAAGTTTGCAGAGTCTGCTGCGGCTTCCGGCATAGACATGGTGGTAATGGATGACGGCTGGTTTGGCGAGAGAAACAACGATACCGCCGGACTGGGCGACTGGTACGAAAACAGAAATAAGTTCAAAAACGGACTGACTCCGTTTGTAAAAAGAATGAAGAGCCACGGCATCAAGTTCGGTATCTGGATAGAGCCCGAAATGGTAAACCCCAATTCAGAGCTTTTCCGCGCACATCCCGAGTGGTGCTTGCAGTGCAAGGGCAGGGAGCTGATGCAGTCCAGAAGCCAGCTGGTGCTTGACATGGGTAACCCCAAGGTTATACAGTACCTGAAGGATGTATTTGACATGACGTTCAGCGGTGTTGGTATAGACTACTTTAAGTGGGATATGAACAGACATCTTTGCCACGTTGGTTCACCCATTCTTCCCCCCGAAAGACAGGGCGAGGCAGGCTTCAGATATATGCTGGGCGTGTATGAGCTTTTCCGCTGGTTCAAAAAGAAATTCCCCAAGGCAATGATAGAGAATTGCTCCGGCGGTGGCGGCAGATACGATCTTGGTATGATGAAGTACAGCACAATGATCTGGACAAGCGATAACACAGATCCTCACGATAGAATAAAGATACAGTATTCTTCTATGTTGGGTTACCCTGCGGCAACAATGAGCTGCCACGTAGCTAACCACGACAATATTATAGAAACTCCCCAGGCGTTGAAGTACAGATACGACGTTGCCTTGGGCGGCCCCGTGGGCTATGAATTCCACCTGCCCAACGCAAGCGACAAGGTAAAGGAAACAGTCAAGAAGCAGGTAGCGGATTATCACGAAAAGTACGAGGATCTGATACTGCGTGGCGATTACTACACAGTATTCAATCCCTACGAGTGCAATTACAGCGCACACTACTATGCAAACGGCGACATGAGCAGAATAATGCTCACGTTCCTGCAGGATAATCCCGAGGAGCCTGCAATAGTGACGGTGCCCGTTGCAAGAGCAGACGTGGATGCGGTCTACGTGGACGTTGAAACTGGTGTTAAGTACACGGGCGCACAGCTCAGAGAGGGCGTAAAGGTGTTGACGGAAAACACGGACATGAACTCCAAGATATGGTTGTTTGAAAAGGTATAATGCAGAATAAAGCGTGGGCAGGGATCGAATGGGCACGCGCGATAACGAAGGATTAACATAAGTTATTCGAGCGTGCCCATAATGAATTGCCCTAAATGGCATGAATTGGCTTGCGCCGTGAATTGAACTTCGTTCATGAATTGCCTTCGGCATGATAAAGCATAGCAA
>JAGBHJ010000301.1 GCA_017935525.1 Clostridia bacterium
AACGAAAAGACACCCTCATTCAGCGTTAATGAGGACCTGCAGATATACAAATGCTTTGGTTGCGGCGCTGCAGGGGACGTTATAAAATTTGTGCAGGAGAGGGAGCGTACCGATTTTAACGGCGCAATACATATTCTGGCTGACAGAGTGGGCATGGAGGTGCCTCGCTTTGGCAAGGCGGATACCGAGGCCGACAAAAAGAGGGACGAGCTTGTAGCCATAATGAAGGCGGCGCAGGAATTCTTCGTTAAGAATTTGCGAGAGCCTATGGCGGCACCTGCAAGGGAGTACATAGCAAAGAGAGGCTTGAGCAAGGGAGTTATTGAGAGCTTTGGCTTGGGCTACGCACCCCCGGGGTGGGAAAATTTGAAGACATACCTTACGGGCTTGGGCTTTGCGGTGGAAAAGATAAACGAAACGGGTCTTTTGTCCGTCAATAACGAAAAGAAGACCTATTATGACAAATTCCGCAACAGAATAATGTACCCCATAATCGATGAAAAGGGCAATATAATATCGTTTGGCGGCAGAATAATTGACCCCAACGACCAACCAAAATACATGAATTGTCCGCAGACGCTTTTGTACAATAAGTCAAACACCCTTTACGGCTTGAATATTGCCAAAAATTATGCCAGAGGGCAGGGAGCGTTGATTATCGTTGAGGGCTATATGGACGTAATATCCATGCATGAGTTTGGGTACAATACTGCCGTGGCGTCATGCGGAACGTCACTTACTCAACAGCAGGCAAGAAAGATAAAGAGATACGTTGACAAGGTCTATATAGGCTACGACGGTGACGGCGCAGGTCAAAGCGCAACGTTGCGAGGCCTTGATATATTAAAGGAAACGGGGCTGGAGGTCAGAGTGCTTTCGTTTCCGGAGGGGTGCGACCCCGACGATACCTTAAGAAAATACGGCAAGGATTTCTTTGACGGCATTATCAAAAATGCCAAAAAGCTGGAGGAGTTCAAGCTGGAAAAGATATTTGCCTCTCACGACCTGACGACGGATGACGGCAGGCTGAAGGCGGCAAGAGCTGCCATAGAGATCGTGTCAAATGTGAGCCTTGACATTGAGAGGGAAAAATATATCGGCATTATAACCGAAAAAACGGGTTACTCCCAACGCGCCGTGCTTAATGACGTTGACAAACTCAGCGGGGCAAAGCAAAGGCGTAACGACGATGCCGCAGTACCGCCTCAGCAGACTATGTCAGTTACTGCCGCCATCAAGCGGAATGACCAAAAGGCAAAAAGGACTGCCACAGCCGAGGAAAAGAAAAGCCTTGCAGAGGAGTCTCGCCTTATATGCCTTATGGCGAGGGATAAGACGGCGGCTCAAGCGGCGCTTAAGGTGATAAACAGCACCTGTTTTGCTGATGAGGTGTGCAAGAAAATAGTGCTTGCAATGCAGACCGTGCTGGAAAAGGAGCTTTCCTTTGACGTTTCCACTGTCATAGAAACTATGAATGCGGAGGATGACGTAAGATCGTCTGCATACAATATATTTATGTCTGAGGTCAATACTCTTGATATTACGGAGGAGACCCTGGCGTATGCGGTAAAGGTAAGGTCCAGATACTATCTGCGGCGGGCAAATGAGGTAAAAGACCGTGCTACCCAGATGATAGCACAGGGCAAAATAGCTGATGAGGAATGTCAGAGGCTCCTTAAGGAAACGGAGCGCTTTATGGCATTGGCAAAAAAGACCACAATATAAATTTGAACAATAGAGAATATTTACAAACGAAAGGCTTGGCAGTAATGCTGAGGAGGAATGCAGTATGAATTACGAAAACGATGACATCATGCTTGAAGACGAGATTCTGGAAGATGATGACATGCTTGAGGTGGATGGCTACGACGAGTACGGCGAGTACGTTGAGATCGAGCTTGACGAGGGTCTTACACCTACGAAGGATGAGAAGTGCAAGGAGCTGATCGAAAGAGGTCAGGAGGAGGGATTCCTTACATATTCCGAGATCATCGATGCTTTTGACAGCGTTGACATTGAGCCGGACGAGATCGAGGATTTTTTGGAGAGCCTCAGAGCGCTGAATATCAATATCAACGAGGATATTGAAGACAAGAAGATCGATGACAGCTTTTGGGAGCTGCCCGACAGCGTAAGGATCGACGACCCTGTAAGAATGTACCTTAAGGAGATCGGTAAGGTGCCGTTGCTTTCTATCGACGAGGAGATCGAGCTGGCAAAGAGGATAGAGTTTGGCGATGAGGCGGCAAAGCAAAGGCTTGTTGAGGCAAACCTCAGACTTGTTGTCAGCATTGCAAAGAAGTACCTTAACAGAGGTATGTTCTTCCTTGACCTTATCCAGGAGGGTAATATGGGTCTTATCAAGGCAGTTGATAAGTTCGATTACAGAAAGGGATATAAGTTCTCCACATACGCAACCTGGTGGATCAGACAGGCTATCACACGTTCCATTGCTGACCAGGCAAGAACTATCCGTGTGCCCGTTCATATGGTTGAGACCATCAACAGAATGAACAGGATCCAGCGTAATATGCTCCAGACTCTCGGCAGACAGCCTACCCCCGAGGAGCTTGCGGCAGAAATGAACATGAGTATAGAAAAGGTAAGAGAGATACTTAAGGTAGCTCAGGACCCCGTTTCCTTGGAAACTCCCATCGGTGAGGAGGAGGATAGTCACTTGGGTGATTTTGTTCAGGATGACGACATTATGTCTCCTTCCGATTCTACGTCCTACAACCTGCTCAGAGAGCAGCTTATGGAGGTGCTGGAAACTCTTACAGACAGAGAGAAGAAGGTACTCATGCTCCGCTTTGGACTTATTGACGGCAGAGCGCACACCTTGGAGGAGGTGGGCAGAACGTTTGACGTTACAAGAGAGCGTATCAGACAGATAGAGGCAAAGGCATTGAGAAAGCTCCGTCACCCCTCAAGGAGCAAGAGACTCAAGGATTTTCTTAATTCATAACAATTGGTAGGTGAGTCGTTTTGGCTAACGACATAGTATATTGGGTGTGGTATTCGCGGTTGACGGGTATAAAGTCCGCCGCAAAGCTGAAGCTTATTGAAAGAGTGGCGTCTCCCAAGGAGATATTCTGTACCGCGGGGGAGTGCTTTCGCTCTGACAATATTGCAAGCTCCATAATAGATAATATCGCAAAGCAATCTGCGGTGGATTCTATTGAAAAATACATAAGCATCCTTGAACAGTATGACGATATAGGGATAGTTACGTACTACGACTGCAACTATCCCAAAATGCTGTTACAAATAAATGATCCGCCCCTGGTGCTGTACTACAAGGGCGATCTTTCTGTGCTTGACGACAGGTGTGTGGCGATCGTTGGCACAAGAAACGCAACTGACAAGGGCAAGTATCACGCAAGAAGTTTTGCTCAGGAGCTGGCGGCGTGCGGTCGTACCGTTGTAAGCGGTATGGCGGCAGGTATTGACGCCGCGGCTCACATGGGTGCGCTGAGCGCTCACGGTAAGACCTGTGCGGTGCTTGGGTGCGGAGTTGACGTGGTATATCCGGCAGAAAATAAGGAACTATATAAGAGGCTG
>JAGBHJ010000302.1 GCA_017935525.1 Clostridia bacterium
ATCCTCTCCCCTTATTGTGGGACGGAGTATGATACTCATATACAGTCCGCCCTCCGGAGAGCAAAACGACCTGCCCAGCCTGCCCCTACCACTTGTCTGCAGACGGGCAATTACCACCTCGCCATGGGCAGAATTGTTTGCCGCCATCGCCTTTGCCGCAGTATTCGTAGAGTCTATGCTGTCAAAAACACGGACAGAGGGGCAATTTGTAAGCGACAGTATTCTTTCTGCTGAAAATTCTATGTTTTTCATCCTTGCTCCGTTTTGACAAAATTCAAGGGGCAGTGCATACGGCACGCCCCTTATTATTGCTTTTTGATATTAGTCCTTAAGCAGATCTTCCATCTCGTCGATGAGTGAATCGAATACCTTCAACGCATTGTTGATAGGCTCGGGAGTTGTCATATCAACTCCTGCGATCTTAAGCAAGGAGATAGGATCCTGACTGCAACCGCCGGAAAGGAACTTCTTATACGCATCAACTGCAGGCTTACCCTCTGTAAGGATCTTCTCTGCAATAGCAACTGCGGCAGCAAAGCCCGTTGCATACTGGAATACGTAGTAGTTATAGAAGAAGTGAGGAATTCTTGACCACTCTGACTGGATCTTCTGATCAACCACCATGTCGTCACCATAGTAGAGCTTGTTGATCTCATAATAACGCTGGTTAAGAACGTCAGCAGTAAGGCTCTGACCGTTTGCCGCCATTCTGTTGATGTCAAGCTCAAACTCTGCAAACATAGTCTGTCTGTAAAGAGTTGTTCTGAACTGCTCCAGGAAGTAGTTGATAAGGTATGCCTTCTCCTTCTTGTCCTGTGTCTTCTTCAACAAGGATCTCATCAAAAGTACCTCGTTACATGTAGAAGCAACCTCTGCCACAAAGATCACGTAGTCAGAATAAACCACGGGCTGGTTCTGTGTGGAGTAGTAGGAGTGCAAAGCATGACCCATCTCGTGCGCCAGAGTAAACTGGGAATCGATATTGTTCTTATGGTTCAAAAGCACGTAGGGATGGGGTCTGCCGCCTGCGGAGTAAGCGCCACCTCTCTTGCCCTCGTTCTCATAAACGTCGATCCATCTGTTGTCAAAGCCTTCCTTCAGCAGAGCAACGTAATCCTCGCCCAAAACGGACAAGCATTCAAGAACGTTCTTCTTTGCATCCTCAAACGTTAGCTCTGTGTTCATCTCGCTGACAATGGGGCAATAGATATCATACATATGGAGCTCATCAACGCCCATGAGCTTCTTTCTCAGGCGGATGTACTTATACATCTTGTCCATATTGTCGTGTACAGTTTCGATAAGGTTGTGGTAAACCTCCTCGGGCACCTCTGTTCTGTTCAATGACGCCTGGATCGTGGAGTCGTACTTTCTCATCTTTGCGTAGAACAAAAGCTTCTTCATCTGACCGTCAAACGTAGTTGCGATGGTATTCTTCAAGCCCTCGTAAACGCCGTAGTAGGTCTCAAACGTGTTCTCTCTGAGCTTTCTGTCATCGCTGTGCAAAAGCTCAATATATCTGCCCTGTGTAAGCACGTGGGAGTTGCCCTCGCCGTCAACAACGTCGGGGAACTTCATATCTGCGTTGAGCAATGCGGAGAATGCGTCGCTCGCAACGTCATCGATCTGACCGCAAGCCGCCAATATTCTCTCCTCTGCATCGGAAAGGATATGAGCCTTCTTTTCTCTTTCTCTGTTCAATGCGTGTCTGTAAAGTTCCAGCTCGGGAACCTCCTTAAAGAAGGACTCAAACACGTCGTCCTCAATAGCCATCATTTCCGGCATATAGAATGCCATTGCGCCCTGTATCTGAACAAAGAAGTTCATCAGCTTGCCCCTCATGTCAAGGTAGAAGCCGTTTGTCTGATCCTCGTCACACTTTCTCATTGCATAGTTTGCCAGAGCCTCCACCTTGATGGAAATATCATCAGAAAGCTGAAGATACTCATACAGTACCTTTGCATCTGAAAGCTTGCCCTGGTAAGAAGCGATCTTTGCCAAGAAGCCCTCGCATTCCTTTAATTCTTCAAACCACTTGTCATCGCTGACAAAGAGGTCACCGAGATTCCACGTGTTCTCTACTGCCACGTCACATCTCTTAACGATTTTATCCTGTGCCATATTCGATCCTTTCATCAAAATACTTTCTATAATTATAGCATATTTGCGAGCAAATTGCAATACCAAAATACTATTTTATACACCTCAGCCAACAATTATTATGTTGAAAAAGAAAGAACAATATGTTATAATAATCACGTGATCAGATATGATCATTTCATCCGACTATTAAAAAAACGACCCTCAAAGGAGGTATTTATGAAATTAGATATTATCAACGGACTTCCCGCAGTTATAGCGGACGACGGAAGCATTCTTCTGCAGGACATCACCTGCGGCGCTCATTACAGGGATGCCGCATGGACCCTGCGATACAAAACGCCCACGGCGCCCTGGTGCATCAGCAATGACAACGGCGTTTGGATTGCAGCCAGCGGCAAAACAAAGATCGAATTCTACGAGGAAGAAAACGGCATCACATTCCGCACCCATTACGTAAACGAGGACGAGGATCTTGCCTCCTACGAGGACTTTATATTCCTTGAAGGCTTTTTGCCCGAAAGGATCTCCAAGGCATTTGGCAGTATGCCCCACGGCTCATTAAAGGTCAACGAAATGCTCAGCACGGCGGAAACGTTCCATCTTGTCAACGGACAGAGCGCAACCTTTGCCGACCTTGCCGCGCTGGAAACCGTTGACGGCAACGGCATGATAGTGGGCTACGTTTCTTACAAGGAATATTTTGGTACTCTGAGCGTTGCGCACGACGGCAGACTTACCGTATATGCCAACCTTGAGGGACGCCCCCTTGCCAAGGATAAGTGCTTTGTATCCGACGAATTCCACATCACATACTGTGATGACGTCATAACGGCCTTGCCCGCTTTCTGCTCTCTTGCCGCAAGGCATATGTCACCCCACCGTGACCCAATCAGATTTGACGTACCCTCGGGCTATTGCACGTGGTATTACTACCTGGGCGACATAAGCGAGCAGATAATCCTCAACTCAATCGAGGATACCGCTAAGAATAAGGAATCCTTGCCCGTCAAGTATATTCAGATAGACGACGGCTGGCAGAGAGGCTACGGCGCATGGCAGCCAAAGGATATTTTCCCCTCGGGCATGAAGTTCCTTGCCGACGAAATAAAAGCCCAAGGCTTTTTACCGGGACTATGGTTTGCCCCCATATGGGCAGGAATCTACTGCACGTTAAAGGACGAGCACCCCGAGTATCTGGCAAAGGACGGCAACGGCAACATTACAAGCTGCCTTGACCTTTCCGTTGAGGGCGCAAGACAATGGCTGGCAGAGGTATTCCGCAGGACCACCTACGACTGGGGCTTTAAGTACATCAAGCTGGACGGCATAACCTCCTGCCTTGGGCCGTACAGATACAGTGACCCCGACTTTACCTCCGTAAAGAATTACAGAGAAATGCTCAAGGTGATCAACGACAGCATCCCCGACGACGTATTTGTGCTTGGATGTACCGCCCCCTTTGGCAGTGCCGTAGGATTGGTTGACGGCATGAGAGTGAGCTGTGACATATTCGGCGACTGGAAGGGCGTTTGCGACGTATTTAACGCCGTGCTTAACAGATATTATTATCACAAGACGTTCTTTATAAACGATGCAGATTGCCTTATCATCAGAAAGGCAGAAAACGAGGATGACGAGTGCAGACGCCCCTGCATAAGGGACGACAACGAAATAAGGACCTATATCTCCGTAACCGCAGCATCGGGCGGCACGTTGATGTTCTCCGACAAGCTGAGGCTTTTGGGCGAAGATCAGATAAAGAATATGTCCTACCTGTTCCCTCTCAATACCGACGCCGCACTGCCCTTGGACCTTATGGAGTCAAGAATACCCGGTGTGCTTGACCACGGCACAAGGGGCAAGATACGCACCGTAATGCTGGTAAACTGGGAGGACAGACCCATAAAAATGTCCATTGATGCCGACGGCTGCCACGTATACGAATTCTGGAGCAAGAGCTACAAGGGCATTGCAAAGGGCAAGTATTCCTCCGTTATCCCCGCCCACGGATGTGAGGTACTGTTTATCACAAAGGCTGACGAGCCTGCAGTTATCGCAACGGACAGCACGCTCGTTCCAACTATCCACCAGAGCTATTCTGACGGCAAGCTTTCATTTACGTTCAACAAAAAGGGAGCTGCCTTTACTGTTGCCGCATCAAAGCTTTGCGGTAACGGCGTTACAAGGCTTGCGGACGGCATTTATTCCGTCAGCCAGCAGGGTGACTGTATGGACGTTTGTCTTGATGCCGAGTAATATTACAAATTTGATATTATATACAAAAATAGCGTGGTGCCCACAAAGGAGCATCACGCTATTGCTTTTTTCTGCTTTATTCTGCCATCAAAGCATTATTCAATTGGTCAAACCTTTCCTCCACCTGGGACAAAAAAACCCCAAGGGAGATACCCACGCCGTCGCACAGCTTCTTTATCGTAACGATACCGGGGTTTACACTCTTGCAATACAGAATATTGTTTATGGTGGAAAGCGGCACGCCCGATTTCTGCGCCAGTTGTTTGTTTGAGATATTGCGTTCTCCGCACAGCTCGATCAATTTGCTTCTTACTACCTCATAAAATTCCATCTTGCTCCCTCTCTGCACTTAATTCTGCAGATAATTATGTTTTTGTTGTTTGTTGGATTGTCAAAAGCTTACTGCTAATACAGTTGCTCGTCTGTATGTATTATAGCATATCTTTCGACAAAAATCAAAATATTTTTTGCTTTTCACACTTTGTTTACAATTACACAGCACATATTTTCCTAAAGTGTGCTGTAATCACCCTTGCCCGATTATGTAGGCCGCATATCTTCTGATGTGCTTACATCACCAGCTTCATTCTCTCCATCTTTTTGCCGTGCTCCTTAATACTTGTGACAGTATATATTCTGGTGGTGTTGATATTACTGTGCCCAAGCACGTCGGCAAGTCTTGCAATATCCTTGTCAATGTCGTAAAAGGTCTTTGCAAACAGATGTCGCAGATTGTGTGGAAACACCTTTTGCGGGCTGACGTGGGCTGCCTTGCAAACCGTCTTCATATCCCGCCATATATTGCTTCTGTCTACAGGGTTTCCCTTTCGGGTGATGAATATGGGTCCCGACTTTATTCCGTTTTTCTTTGCGTATTTAATCAATAACGACCTTAACGCCTTTATTATAAATACGTGTCTTACCTTGCCCTTACAATTCACCAGAGCCTCACCCTTTTTTGCCGCCTCGTAGGTTATAAACCTCAGCTCCGATATTCGGATGCCCGTACCACACACGGTCTGTATTATCAGCGACAATCTGTACTTTTTTGCCGCCTCTGCCGCTTCTATCAGCCGTTGATACTCCTGACGGGACAAGTCCTTTTCGTCCCTGCAAAACGCATCCTGTTGCATTTTTAACTGCTTTACTCTGATATCGTGCCAGCCCTTGAATTTGAAAAACGCATTCAATGACGTTACCATGCTGTTTACGCTGGAAATTGCGTACCGTTCTCGCAGGTGCATTCGGTAATCACGTATCATATCCCCGTTGACCTGGCGTCCCTTGCAATACTTCATAAAGGTCACGGTGTCTCTGGTGTATTTTTCCACCGTTGCACAACTTCTCTCGTTCCGCCTTAATGCTTCTGCAAATGCCAAAATGTCGTCTTCTGTTACAACTCTCATTATAAATACCTCCATTTGGTTTTATATGTATATATATTGTACAACAGAAGAACAAAATATTTATTGCTTTATATTTAATATGTGTTTTGTATAGCAAAAAAGAGCCGCAGAAAAAAATCTACGGCTCAGGTATTATTTATTATCAATATCAATCCAAGCGTGATACAAAATCAGCTATTCTCTCAAGACCCTTCTTGATGTTCTCTTGGGATGTTGCGTAAGAAAGTCTTACAAACTCGTCACAGCCAAACGCCGCACCGGGTACTACTGCCACGTTTGCGCCATCCAGCAGGATATCAGCAAAGGACAACGAGCCCGTGATCTCCTTACCCTCGTAGCTCCTGCCAATAAGAGCAGAGATGTTCATCATCACGTAGAATGCGCCGCCGGGCTTATTGCAGGAAAGACCGTCAATACCGTTGATCAGCTCTACGATAAGGTTACGTCTTGCCTCAAACTCGCCTCTCATTTCGTCCATAAAGGTCTTCTCACGTCTGAGAGCAACAGCACTTGCATACTGTGCGATAGAGTTGGGGTTTGATGCCGCATGGGACTGGAAGCTTGTCATAGCCTTTGCAACGTGCTCGGGAGCAGCTGCGTAACCTATTCTCCAGCCTGTCATGGCAAACGCCTTTGACATACCGTTGACGATGATGGTATTCTCCTTTACCTCCTCTGAGATCTGTGCAATGCTTGTATGTACGGTGTTGTCGTAGATCAACTCCTCGTATATCTCGTCAGAAATGATGACCACGTTATGCTTAAGAGCTACCTCCGCAATAGCTGCAAGCTCCTCTGAAGAATAGACAGCGCCATTGGGGTTGCTGGGGCTGTTAATAACCACTGCCTTTGTTCTGGGAGTGATGGCCGCCTCAAACGCTGCAGGAGTCATCTTAAAATCAGTATCCTTTGTTTCCACAAATACGGATTCACCGCCGGAAAACGTTACCATCTCGGGATAGCTGAGCCAGAACGGAGAGGGAATGATGACCTCGTCACCCTTGTTCAGCAATACTCTGAATATATTGTACAGCGAGTGCTTTGCGCCGTTGGATACCACTATCTGTGAGGGCTTGTAGTCCAGATGATTATCCCTCTTGAGCTTTTCGCAAACTGCTTCCTTAAGGTCAACAGTACCTGCAACAGGTGTGTACTTGGTTACGCCGTTTTTGATAGCCTCAATAGCGGCTTCCTTTATAAAATCAGGAGTGTCAAAGTCAGGCTCACCTGCGCCAAACGCCACAACGTCCCTGCCCTGGCTCTTGAGAGCCGCTGCCTTTGCGTTGATGGCAAGTGTAAGGGATGGAGTCATCTTTTCCGAGATCTCGTTCAGTTTAATCATAATTCGATAAATTCCTCTATATGCTTATAAGATTATTCGTTGGATAATACGTACGGAGTCCGTTTTTTTCGTACAGTGTATATTATACCATATATTCAGAAAAATGCAATACCCTTTTTGCAATATTTCAAAATTTTGTTGATTTTTGTGTGTTAAACGCCCGATTTTGCATGAAGCGCTATCTACTCATGCAAAAATCAGAAGCTTTCCGTATCTGCCACCGTCAGTCTTCCTCCAAAAATATTGGATATCGCAGAAAAGAATTCGGAGTCATAAAACCCCGCATCCCCCGACACCACTATTCTCTTTGGTGCTGCGGCAAGCAATATCCCCATCAAAAGGTCCTCCTTATCTATACCCTCGTCCTTTGCCTGGCGGTAGAGGGATGGCTCCAGCGGATCTCCCTTTTCATCCGTAAGGGTATATCCTCTCTCATCCGCCGTCAGCCTTACCTCAATGAGCTTGGGTGATCTTTCCTCCACAAAGCTCTGCATGGCAGAAATAAGTTCCATATAACGTCGTTCCGTGTCAAGCCTGCCCGTGACTCTTACCCCGCACTCACGGATGAATCCCTTATAATCCTCAATACGAAAGCGAATAAAGGAATTCACCGCAAATATTCCGCTTTCCAGCATATTCTCTAACGCCCTTACGGAAAGTGCTGTGTACCAGTCGGTCTTCTTTTGCCTTTGCTTGACTTCGTCGTAAATAAGGTCACACAAAAGAGCACTTTGAGCGTTTTCCTGCTCCGCCACGGTTATACCGATATACTCCTTTGTCATATCCGTCAGTATAAATCGGACTACTATATCCACCGTCCTCTTTACCAACGCAGTCAGACGGCGTCTTGCCTGCCTTTTTGTACGTGTCCTTGCACCTACCATCAGCAAAACGTATCTGTCGTCCTCGTGCTTTTGCACGATGCTCTGCCCCAAGCCTGCCTCAAGGTGGTTTTTTATCTGCTCACCCGTGCTGCTTTTGTCCTTCTCTATAAGTAATTTTATCATGTCTGCCCATCCTTTCTCTACACTATATGCAGTATGTACGGCTTGGTCAGTACTATTTTATTCTTTTCATAAAGCCCTGTGTGGAAAGAGTGCTGTCTCTGTTAAAACGCTTAAGGCTGTAAAGACATTGTGGGTCCCTTGTCAAAACGTTTACCA
Source organism: Clostridia bacterium (assembly GCA_017935525.1). GTDB lineage: Bacteria > Bacillota > Clostridia > HGM11327 > HGM11327 > SIG351. The sequence goes on from JAGBHJ010000302.1 coordinate 8,271, forward strand.
TCTCATAACAGGAAAGGGACGCCTTAAAGCCCAAGGATCTCAGCACCTCCTCCGACTCGTTGCAAATATATCCGTAGGGATAGGTAAACGTCATCGGCGTAATGCCGCAATTTTTGCTCAAAAGCTCCTGCGTCATCATAACGTCGTCGGAAAATATCTTCTTATACTCCGCCTCACTCTCCCCGTTCATTATTTTGCACCCTTTTCTGACGGCATCGGAATGCATATTGTAGGAATGATTAAGCACCTCCACCAGCCCCGAATCATCCATCTGCTTCAGATTGTCCCAAGTCAGATGGGCGTAGGATGGATTCAAGTCAAGGGTCTGACTGAATTCCTCGCTGTATTTGCCCACAATGGACACCGTCGCCTTCATCCCATGTTTTTTGAGCAATGGATAGAGATAGGTAAGGTTGTTGTAGTATCCATCGTCAAAGGTCAGCACTACGGGCTTTGGCGGCAGATCCACACCGTCATACACGTAGTTTATCAAGTCCTCAATAAACACGGTGGTATATCCGTTATTCTTGAGCCACAGCATATCCTGCTCCAGCTGGGCAGGAGTCACGATGTATTTGGTCTGCACCTTGGCGCTTTTTAATATACTGTGGTACATTATTATGGGTACTCGAATACCGTCATCCTCCACAGTTGCCATAATGCTCCTTTCCACCATACCCACCGTAATGCTTACCGCCAGCAGGCACAACGCCAGCAGTAAAGTCACCAGCTTATCCCCCGGCTTTCCCATTGATCTTATTTTGTCTGTCATTTGCCCCTCCAATTCAACGTTTTGTAGATATTATGTCACAAGGAGGGATTTTATTGCATAAAATAGTATCAAAACAATAAAAGGAGTCCGCTATGAAAGCATCCGAATTAAAGCAAAAGGAAGTAATAAACATCAAAACAGGCAAACGGCTGGGTACTATCATGGATTACGACATCGACCTGAGGTCAGGCAGAATAACGGGAGTTGCTCTGCCCTCATCAACCAAGTTTTCCATACTGTCCAAGCCCGAAAATGACGTATTCGTACCCTGGGAGCAAATAAAAAAGATCGGCGATGACGTCATACTGATCGAAACTATGGAATGACACACCGCCAAGCTACATATAATTTATCAAAAAACAAAAGGAGAAGTCCATGAAAAGAGCCTTGCGTTACATCCTGCGCGCCACATTGGCAGTAGGTCTTGCATTTTTGTTATCCCTCATGGGTGGAAGCCTCACCCTGCCTATAAATATAGTCACCCTTGCAGCGTCCGTATTTTTGGGAGCTCCCGGAGTGGCTCTGGCGCTGCTGCTTTGCAACTACATATTCTGACGATTTGTCCTCCAATCAAAAAGGTCGTTGGGCCAACCATCCTCCCTGCAAATGAGAGCACGGTTGATCCAACGACCGTCTTTTTATCACTTTACCTCAACTCTGAACGGAGATACAGGCAGATCTGCCGAGGAATACAAATACAGCTCGCCGTATCTGCAATAGCCAAGGCGCACCTCCGACGGCACAACGCCGTCTGCCCAAACACGCACCTTGTCACCCTCGATGCTATACTCCGCTTCAAAAATATTGCCATCCTTATCCAGCACAACAAAATTGTTATGCCGTGTTTCGTGCAAGCCCTCACCTGTGTCGCAAAAGCTGAGCACCGCCGTGCTGCCGTCAAGTTCCGCACCCGTACAAACAGGAGGTCTGTACAGAATATCATATCCGTATAACATTCCCAAGGCATATCTTGCCAAACGCTTTCCCAGCACCTTCTTTTCCGTAGGATGAACGTCTGTACGGTTGCCTATATCGCCGGTTGTTACCAAGCCAATGTTTTTTTCATGCAGATACGCATTCAGCTGGTGCTCCTGAATGACCTCCCAGCGCGCCCTTTCTGCACCGGGATAAAACGGAGCGATCTGCACAGTTATCATGGGCATATCGTCGTCATTCCAAAGTGCTCTCCAGCCCTTAAGGAAAGCGGAAAACAACCGTTCGTAAACCGGCGTTGTTGCGCCCTCCGTGTTGCCCTCACCCTGATACCATATCACACCTCTTGCAGTATAGGGAGCCAACATACGCAATGAATTGTTATACAAATAACTCCTTGCATTAAATACATAGCAGTCGTCATATACCTCATCAAGATCGTGCTGCTTAAACACCTCTGCCTCTGCTTCGACCGCCTCGGGGCTCATCCACGTCTGAATATTGGATGCACCCTGTGCGTTGCATACGATGCCAACGGGCACTCCAAGGGTATTCGCCAGCTCTATCGCAAAATGTGATGCCACAGCGGATACTGCGTCCTTATTTTCCTCCGCAATAGCCAGCCAACGCATATCCCTTGCAGGATTATTCATCATGCTCCAAGGTCTTTCGTACGTAAACATTCTTACGGTTTGACGACATTCATCCAAGGGCTGGTACAGCTGCGTCAATACAAAAGCTATGTTTGACTGTCCGCTGGCGATAAACACCTCGCCGTAATAAACGTCTTTTACCTCCACAGTCTCGCCACCGCACTGTGCAACCAGGGTATAGGGGCCGCCAACCTCGTGTTGCGGCAATTCCGCAATAAACCTGCCGTCAGCGCACCGTGCCGTTACAGTTACGCCGTCAATAGTCAGCCTAACCTCGCCTTCGCCCTCTCCCCAGACAGCAACAGGCTTTCCCTGCTGGAGTATTACGCCGTCGCTGAAAAAACTCGCTAATTTCATACTATCTTCCGATCATTCCGCCTTAATTCTGAACGGGGACGCAGGCAGGTCGGCGGATGAATAGAGCATGACCTCGCTTTCCGCATCAAAGCAGAATCTTATCTCGTACGACTCAACGCCGTCAGCCCAAACCTTGACAGTATCGCCGTGGATGGAATACTTACCCACCGTACTGTTGCCGTCCTTATCCAGCACAAGGAAAGTCAATGGCTTCTTTTCGTACAGGCCGTCGCCCGTGTTTATAAACTTAAGCACAGCAACGCCGTCTTCCACCTGCATTGACGTGCAGATAGGCGGCTGATATACTATATCCTCGCCGTAAAGCATACCTCTTGCATATATTGCAAGCCTCTGTCCCACTATTTTCTTGTTTTTCGGGTGAATATCGGGCAGATCACCTGCGTCACCGATGGTTATCATGCCTATGTTGTGACCCTCAAGCATTGCCTTAAGCTGCTGCTCACGGAGAATTTCCCAGTCAAACGTGGGCTCCTCCACAGTATGGTAAGTCAGCTGTACCGTAATAAACGGCAGATCGGGATCATCCCAAAGCTTTCTCCAGTCCTTAACCATAAGGTCAAACATATACGCATATCTGAATGAAATGCACTCATCCGCATCACTTTCGCCTTGATACCATATTACGCCCTTGATGGTGTAGGGAGCCACCTGCAAAAGTCTTTCTATATAAAGGTCGCTGTTGCCGTTGAATTCAAAAGTATAGGCATTTCTGTGGTGCTTTGTTTCGGGGCCAAAAACGGGGTCCGTGGACGTAGTCTCGGGAGATACCCATGACCTTATGCAAGACGCACCCTGGTTACTGGAAAGAATACCAACGGGCACGTTTTGGCTGTTTGCAATATCGATTGCAAAATGGGATGCCGCCGCAGAGATACCGTAGGCGTTTTCTACGCATATATCCACCCAGCGCATATCCGTCAAGGGGCGCTTGTCGCACTCCCATTTTCTGTCGGGAGTAAATATTTTGACAGGCATTTTACACTCGTCCAAGGGCTGCATGGCATCCGCAAGTGTAAGTCCCATATTTGACTGTCCGCCCGCCAGATAAACGTCACCGTAGTACACGTTCTTTATCTCAATTACTTCTCCATCACCCTCCACCAGCATTGTAAAGGGGCCACCCTCCGCATGAGGCGGAAGACTTGCCATAAATTTGCCGTCCTTTGGGTCAGCCTTTGTAAAATTGCCGTCTATGGAGATCTTTACAGCAGAGTCAGCCTCGCCCCAAACGGCAACGTTTCTGTTTCTCTGTAATATCATGTTGTCACAAAACAAAAAATTTAATTTCATATTCTGATCCTCCTGTCAGCCAACGCTTTCGCAGACTGTTATTTGTAATATTATAGCACATCAACGCTACAAAAATCAAGCCATTATTCATTTAATTATTGCAATTTTCAGCACAATATGGTATAATAACTATATTGATGTAATTATTGAACCATCTATTGTAGAAATGCGGATTGCACGTTTCATTGTG
>JAGBHJ010000039.1 GCA_017935525.1 Clostridia bacterium
CACAAGATCGTTGACGTTCTCGGCTGCGACAATAAGGCTTAATTGTCTGACTTATAACAAATATCAAGGCAGTATGATGTTTTGTCATACTGCCTTTGTTTATTCTGTATAGGTGTGTAGCTTGGTGTAAGCCCCCACGGTAAGTCCCGTATATTTTTTGAAAAGCCTCAATGCATATTTTTCGTCGGTAATTCCTACGCTCTGTGCGAGCTCAAATGAAGTAAGCTTCTTTCGCCAGAGATGCTCTTCCATTTTTTTCACCTTTTCTCTGTTAATGTATTCAACCAAAGTCATATTTGTATACTTCTTGAACAGTCTGCTAAGATGTGCATAGCTCACGTTAAGGCTTAAGGCAACGTCCTCAACTGCAATCGGTTGCGAAATATGTTCAGCTACGTATTCAAAAGCTTTTCTGCAGTAGCTGATATTTGATACACCGTTTTGTGATGCAGTTTCTGCTAATGCCGACCTGTAACATCTGCCTGTTGCAAAGCTCAAAAGGTTTGTAAGCTCTGCCATCAACTTTATGTTTGATAACGCTTCACGAGAATTGAATATGTCTATTATTTTGCTGATGCAGGACGTGACGTATTCGGTATCTGCAGTATCAAATCTATCGGGAATTATGGCTGTCAGATCAGTTTGCTCTGCATTATCGGTAACGTATTTTATAACGTCCAATGCGGTAAGGTCCGCTTTTATGTTTGAAGCCCTTATTGCAAACGTAAAATGCCTGTGGTAGTCCGAGTCAGTAGATATTATATACGGACGGTGGATTATTGTTGCAACGTTGCCCTCATCCTCAACGGTGACGCGATTATTTTGAATATCAAACAGCTTCAGCTTGCCCTTTTTTATCGCTGTGATCTCCAGTATCACGTCATTATCATCCGGTATAATTTTCCAAGCGTTTTTCTTGACGGTCTCATAACAGTGAGCAAAAACGATTTTTGGCATGTTGTCAAAGCTAACCAATATATATTTCATATATTTAACCTCCAGATTGAATAAATAATATCATAATTGTCCACTTTTGTCAAGATATTATGTTGAAAATGATTATGATTAGGTGTAAAATAATCGTATAATCAATACAAACAGATTAGGAGATAATGTATGAGATATATAAAAGAATTGATCCGTTCTACTGCGGATGCATTGAAGGATTCAGTCAAGGTATCCTGTGAGCTTTGCGACGGATTTGTATACAAGGAATGCGGATATAAGTCAGATAACGTTATCCCTGCTGTTGACGACAGCTGGAAGCCGTTAAAAAAGCCCCTTAAAATAGATAACAGCTTTGACCATTGCTGGGTGGTGGGTAAGGTTACAATGCCTTTGACAAAAGAATGGGAATACTGTGTTTTGGATCTTTCCGTTGGCAACACTCCTCAAACCATAGCCTATATTGACGGCAAGATGATTCAGGGCTTGGATTATAAGCATCAAACTATAATGCTTGATCCCGGAAAGACCTATGATGCTGCTCTTTATATTTACGAGCCCTCGGGTCAGATGGCTCTGCCCCACGTCAGCGTATTTGACCGCAGGATGGAAAAGGCGTATTTTGACTACCTTGTGCCCTTTGAGGCTATGCAATGCCTGGAGGAAAACACGTACGAGTATACTGCAATAGCAAAGCATCTGGAGGCGGCTGCTCTTATGATCAACCGTGCAAAGGATGGCTCAAAGGATTTTTATGACTCTGTTATTCTTGCTGATGAATACCTTGAAAACGAATTCTACGGCAAGGAATGCGGCAAGAGCCCCACGGTAGTAAAGACGCTGGGTCACTCCCATCTTGACGTTGCATGGACGTGGACTGTTGATCAGACAAAGGAAAAGGCACAGAGAACATTTGGTTCCGTTGCGGAGCTTATGAAGTACTACCCCGAGTACAGATTTATGTCCAGCCAGCCTCAGCTCTTCCAATTCTTAAAGGACGAAGCACCCGAGCTTTATGCTGAGATCAAAAGCCTTGTTGATCAAGGCAGGATAGACGTTGACGGCGGTATGTGGCTGGAATCAGACTGCAATATCCCCTCGGGCGAAAGCTTTGTGCGTCAGCTGATATACGGCAAGGATTTTGTAAAGAAGGAATTCGGCAAGGATTCAAAGGTGCTGTGGCTCCCCGATGTTTTCGGATACAGCGCGGCGCTTCCGCAGATACTCAAAAAAGCAGGTGTTGACTATTTTGTTACGGGCAAAATATCATGGAGTGACGTAAACTCAATGCCTCACGACTCGTTCTATTGGCGAGGAATTGACGGCTCCGAGGTGTTTACACACTTCTTTACTACAATGGATTTTGATTGTCAGCAATTCTTCCCCGATGCAACGTTCCCCTACGTGCTTTTTAACGGCTCAATGACTCCACGTGAGGTCAAGAGCTCATACGACGTTTACAGGTCAAAGCAATTTAACTCCGTTACGTTGCACACCTTTGGCTATGGCGACGGCGGCGGTGGCCCCACGTACCAGCACATGGAGAAATACAGACGTCTTAATAAGGGTATCCCCGGCATCCCGAAAACCGAGATGACAAAGCTTTCTGACTTCCTTGGTGAGGTAAAGGACAATTTTGATAACTCCTGTAAGACGTTAAGAGAAAGACCCTTGTGGGACGGTGAGCTTTATCTGGAATACCACCGCGGCACCTACACCACCATCGGTCAGGTAAAGCGCAACAACAGAAAGGCTGAGTTCGCACTCCGCAAGGCAGAAATGCTTGCAGAGCTTGCAAAGCAAACCGGAATACAGTACCCGCAGGATGAGTTTGACAGAATGTGGAAGCTTGTTTGCTTGAACCAATTCCACGACATTATCCCCGGCTCATCTATCAAGCAGGTGTATGACAGGTCAAATAAGGAATTCTGTCAGGTGATCGACGGTGCTGACAGCATCACGTCAAATGCGCTGGCAGCTATTGCCAATAATGTTGATACCGAAGGCGGATATCTGGTTTACAATATGCACTCGTTTGAGAATACGGGGCTTGTGGAGCTGGACGGAAAGCTCTGCATTGCGCAAAACGTGCCGCCCATGGGCTATAAGGTGATCCCTCAGCTTGTAGAAACCAATTCCGCAACAGTAACGGCAGACACCATTGATAACAAGTATTTTACTGTAAAATTCGCTCCTAACGGCTTTATCTCCTCTATTTACGACAAGCAGGAGGACAGAGAGCTTTTGAGAAACGGCGAGTACGGCAACAGGCTGGTGGTTTATGAGGATCACCCTGCTTGTTTTGATGCGTGGGAAATGTCCCACTATACGAGGCTTAAGGGGCACGAGATGGACGAATGCATCTCCATTGAGCCTTATGATAACGGCGCATTAAAGGGCATCACGGTTACGTGGCGTTTTATGAACTCAACAGTCAAGGAGAATATCGTGGTTTATGACGATATCCCAAGGATCGATATATTCTGTCAGC
>JAGBHJ010000040.1 GCA_017935525.1 Clostridia bacterium
CACGTAGCCCTCTGCCTCAATATAGCATACAACGTTTGCCATTTTATCCTTGGGCAGGTTAAGGTCCATGCCGTATTCCGTCCAATCGTACGTTCCCGTGGGAATATCAAAGCTGTAAACCTCGTCAGCCTCATTGATGGTTGCGTAGGGAGGCATACCGTCGTGGAGGTATCTTACCTCGTAGGTTACTCTGATGTGTCCGTCATCCTTAACAAGCTTCAAGTCCTCCGCCTTTACAAATACGCCTGCCTTCCAATCGTCCGTATAGCTGTGGAGCATCAGGTAGGAAAGCTTTGGCGGGAACACCGTCTTCTTAAACGTTACCTTGGGGTAATTTACAGGCTCGGGGTTGGAAAGATCAAGACAATAAGGTGCTATCTTTGCTCTCTTGTTGTCCAGCGCGTCTTCAATGTTACAATATTCAGGCACACAGTCATACTCACCCTTCCAGAAGTAAAAGAGTGTAGTCTCACCCGTAAAGAAAAGTCTGTACAATTTTTCCGTGATCTCGTCCTTGCTGCAGTTAAACGTAAAGTCTGCGGCTTGTCCGTGGCGGATCACCACGTCCTCGGACGGCAAATAAATACTCTTGTAGGTTTCAAAAGACATATTATTCTCCTTCTTATTATTCATTAACGCTTGCGGCAAACAACTCTTTTGTTGCTTCGCCATCAAAGCGATATTTTTTCTTACAGTAAGGGCAAACGATCTCTATCGCACCCATTTCCTCTATAATGCTTTCAGCCTCTTGCCTGCCGACGGAACGAACTACGTTTTCCATCCCCTCTTTGGAGCAGTCACAGCCCCAGTGCGCATCCTCAACACCAAGAACATCAAAGCCGTGGCCTCGCAAAAACTCTTTCACCCTGCCGGGCTCCTCAAATGCAGAGGTTATCATTTCCTCAAGCTCCTGCTTGCGGTCGTTGACAAAACTTATCTCGTCATTCAGCACGGGCATTATCATGATACCCCTTGCCCAACCGCTATCAAACCTCAGCAAGCCCTCATGTTGCTGGGAATCCCGCAGGTATTCCTCCATGCTCTTTTCCATCGAACAAGCGTTAAGAGGCACTGTGGATGTATAAAGTCCCATTCTGCCGTCGTCACACATAACGGTAAGTGAGCCGTTGCCGTTGAGTCGTTCAAAGCCGTAGCCCGTGGTATCGTTACTGCGGAGATAGCCCTTTATCATCCTTTTTTTGTTGAATATCACCACGGCGGACATATCGGACTCCGCAGATCTCAGCACTGCACTGATATTGGTGCCGTCATTTTTTAAGTCCGCACCCAAAAGCACAGTACCCACCACTGTGTGAGCAAACAGCTCAGCACAGTCACCATAAAGCTGATGAATGCCCGAAATTTCCGCAGAAACGTCACAAAGGTCAGCCCATATGACTCTTATTCGTTTGTCATGTGACAACGCTCTTATGATTTCCGCCATAGTTTTGCTCCACCTCAGTTCTTTTTTACCGCAACAAACAACGCGCACTCGTCCTCATCACCAAGTGCCTTGTCGCTGTACCCTGCAAATACATCCACAAGCTCAAAGCCGCATTTATCTAACAAATGTTCAACAGTTTTTCTGCTGTGACACTTTTGCTTATGTATCTCGTCAAAGCGAGTATAATGCTTTTTCTCCCTTACAAAGCCCGTTACAGTCATGGTGCAGATGCAGGAATCCTCGTCGTATTCATTCTGCCACACCACAAACTCATCGTCAAAGTCAAACGTAAAGGTCTTGTCCTTCAACAGACTTTTGTATTTATACTCCGTACTGACGTCAAAAATAAACCTGCCGCCCGTCTTTAACGCCTTATTGACAGCGCAAAACGCCTTTTCCAGATCCTCATCCGTCAGCATATAATTCATGCCGTCGGTAAGAGAATAAACGGCGTCTACCTTTTTATTCAACACAAAGCTTCTTGCATCCTCGCAGAGAAAGAATACCCTTGCAGCAGACTCCATAGCCTTTTCCGTGGCTACGTTGAGCATATCCTCCGACACGTCGATCCCGACAACGTTGTGGCCATTTTTTGCCATTGCTATTGCCACATCACCCGTGCCGCAGCATAAGTCAACAACTTCCCGACTGCCGCCGAGAAGCTGTTTCATCCTTGATATTATGCCGTCCTTGTCATAATGAACGTTTAATTCATCGTATATATAGGCAAAATCAGTAAACTGCTCCATATCAATAATCCTTTACGTCAAGGAACACATACCTGTTAAAGTTCTTGCCCAGCCTTACGTATATCACAAGATATACAAACACCAGCATCACAACGGGCACCACGTAGAACATATACGGCGTCACCAACACGATATAAGTAATACCGATGGTAAAAAACAGCAAAGCAATAGTTCCAAAGAAGTCCTTGAACGCCAGAGTTGCAGAATACTTGTATATTTCCTTTACAGTCAGCTTGTATCTTACCATCATGGGGAAAACATACATATGTATCGCAAAATACACAAACAGACATCCTACAAGGAAGAAAGCAACGTACTGTCCCATGGAATAGAACGTATTCATGGAAGGATCATCGGACGTATTCTTGCCCAGCATCAGCCAGAACCATATGCAGTAAATAAGGAAAACCAGCACCAGATAATTTATCACAGTTACAATAAGACCCTGCTTCCAGTTCTTTTTGATGCCTGTCCAGAAGTCGCTTATCCATGCGTGCTCGTCATTTGCCCAACGGTGAAGCACATTGGTAAAGCCCAGCGTACCGGGCACCGCTATCAGCATACACGGGAAAAGCATATAAATGTATGACACCACGTCCTGGAAAGTCATCTCATTTATGCCCTCCGTGCCACCCATTGCATAGTGATAGAATGCAAAATACACTATCACAAACGTAGGAAGCAGAAACAGCGAATACAACAGATTAAGCCACATAAGGTTAAAATTTCTTACCCTTACCACCGTAAAGAACAGGCTGAAGCGTGACTGCTCCCTTACCGCCTTTTTTGTAAGATCCTTTCTTTTGTTGGGATCTCCGATATACATTCTTTGAAACAAATTACCCACTGAAAAACCTCTTTTGTATTATTATAAGATATATTTTCCGAGATTGCTCTCTCTGTACTGCTTGCCAAGCCTTGCCTTTACGTACTCGGCATCGATCTTGAACACCTCGCCCCTGTGCTCATCCGCATTGAACGAGATCTCCTCAAGCAGAGATTCCATTACCGTGTGAAGCCTTCTTGCGCCGATCTCCTCCATGGTTTCGTTCATCATGTAGGCGGTGTGCGCTATTTCGCCAATGGCATCCTCCGTAAACTCCAGCTGAACGCCCTCCGTCATCAAAAGTGCCGTTTCCTGCTTTATGAGAGCATTCTCCGGATCCGTCAATATCTGCTTAAAGTCATTCTCCGTCAAGCTGTGGAGCTCCACTCTGATGGGGAATCTGCCCTGCAGCTCGGGGATAAGATCCGTCACCTTTGTCATGTGGAACGCACCTGCCGCAATAAAGAGAATGTGATCCGTCTTTACCACACCATACTTGGTGTTGACTGTGGTACCCTCAACAATTGGGAGAAAATCTCTCTGCACGCCCTCTCTGGAAACGTCGGGGCCGTGTCCTGAGCCCTTTGAGCCGATCTTATCTATCTCGTCAATAAATATAATGCCATCCTTCTGCGCCGCCTCAAGAGCAAGGGATGTAACGTCGTCCATGTTAATAAGCTTTTTGGACTCCTCCTCCTTGAGTATCTTCATGGCGTTGGCAACTGTTGTCTGCTTTCTCTTTTTGCGCTTGGGCATCATACTGTCAAGGGCATCCTGCATCTGGGACATAAGGTCATCATTCATACCGCCCATAATGCCGATTGCATTTACGGGCTGACTGTCCTCGATCTCGATCTCAACGGGGAGGTTATCCAGTCTGCCCTCACGCAGACGTGTTCTGTACTTATCCCTTGTCGTCAAAGACGGCAAATTTTCAGAGCTGCCGCTTGTTTCAAAGGGACGCTCGGGCTGCTTGATGTTGGGGAGTATCAGATCCAGCACTCTTTCCTCTGCCAGCTGAGTACAAGAAGGCAAAGGATATTGCTGATAAGGTAGTTGCAAAGTGCGACGAACTGGGTGATAACGCTACGTTCTTTGACCTCCAGGGCAGAAACCTTGCCATTGCAGAGGCGCAGAGAGCATTGGATAACGTTGCAAAGATCCTCGGTGGCTTTACTGTAAGA
>JAGBHJ010000041.1 GCA_017935525.1 Clostridia bacterium
ATCTGGGGACAGAGCGACGGGCTCAGACTCAGTATCGACAGATGCGATATCTGGGACTGCACGGAGCCACCGGTGCCGGATGAGAATTACAGCTATAAGAGCCTGTGCGAGCTTTCGTATCAGGGCAAGATAGAGGAGATCAGAAAGATATTTGGCGCTCCCTATTCAAAGCCCGCGCCTACAAAGCTGCCTGCAGGCAAGATAATCGTCAACATGGGCGGCAAGGACAACGTTGTGTCCGAGCTGGATATGGAAACGGCAGAGGCAAAGATCACCGCTTGCGGCGTTCAGCTGGAGTCATTCCTTGACGCGGCTGACACAAAGGTGGGCTTTATCAGAGTTAATTCAGACAAGTGCGAATTCTCCATCGAAAATCCCGCATTCGGTATTATCGGTGAGATCAAAGAGGAGGAGCAGGTACACAACTCCCTCAAGACTCTCCACTACGTAAGACCTGAAAAGGTGTGCTGTGAGGAGAACGGCGCAACGTTTAAGTGCTTTACCCAGAAGATAAGCGACACGAACACATACGGTCTGTTCTTGCTGGAAAAGACGGAAAACGGCAGCACCGTTGTGGTATATACCGTTGAAAAGGGACAGTGCCGTGATGAGATAATGGCTATTGCAAGGGAGAAGCTTGCATCAGCTATGGAAAAGGGCTACGACGCCGCATATGCTGACCACATCAAGTGGTGGGCAGATTTCTGGGGCGAAAGCTATATCGACCTTGGCGACGACAAGATGTTTGAGCAGGGCTGGTACATTGCAAACTATTTGCTGGGCTCCTGCTCCAGAAAGGGTTATTTCCCCATGCCCTTGCAGGGCGTTTGGACGGCAGACGACGGGGAGATTCCGCCGTGGAAGGGCGACTATCACCACGACCTCAACACAGAGTTGAGCTACTACAATTACCTTAAGGCTAACCACATCGAGGAGGGCGAGGTATATATCGACTACATACTGTCGTTGGTGGACATTGCAAGAAAGTTTGCAAAGGACTTCTTTGACGTTGACGAGGGCTTGTGCATCCCCGGCTGTATGGATATTGAGGGTAATTCCCTTGGCGGCTGGCCGATGTATTCACTCTCTCCCGTAAACTGCGCTTGGCTGTGCAAGGGTCTGGCTGATTATTTTGATTATACAAAGAATATGGATTACCTTAAGGACAAGGCGTATCCCTTTATGGTGGAGTACGGCAAGTTCCTGATTTGCCTGCTGAAGGAGAACGACGAGGGCAAGCTGGTACTGCCCATATCATCCTCTCCCGAGATCCACGACGACAATCTGGAGGCATTCCTCACACCCAACAGTACGTTTGACCTGTCATTGATGAAGAGTCTTTTTATGAATCTGGTCAGATTTGCGGATATTTTGGGCTACGAGGAGGAAGGTCAGAAGTGGCGTAACACTCTGTTGAGATTTGACGATCTTCCTACGGATACGGACGGCACGCTGAAGCTGGCAAGGGACGAGAGATTGCTGGAGTCCCACAGACATTTTTCACACATGATGTCAATACATCCTCTCAAGCTCATCAAGTACGATAAGCCGGAGGAAAAGAGAATCATCGACGCATCCCTGGAGGATAATGCAAAGCTGGGCCACTATTATTACGTTGGCTACTCCTTCCCCTGGAGAGCAGAGCTTTATGCTATACAGAGAAACGGCGAAAAGGCTTACGAGGCTCTGTATACGTTCTGGAATTACTACTGTCTGCCCAATGGCTTCCACTGCAACGGCGACTACAAGGATCAGCTGAACTGTAACTGGACGTACAGACCCTTTACTCTTGAGGGAAATATCTGCGCGGCAGATGCTTTGCAGGAGATGCTCTTGCAGGATATCGACCACAAGTTGGTAATTTGCCCTGCCATTGCGGATAAGTGGACGGATTACTCCTTTAAGCTCCGTTCATCCCACGGCGTAATGGTAACGGTAAAGAACAAGGGCGGCAAGAGAATGATCATCCTTGAGGCGTTGATGGATTGCAGGTTTGACCTTTGGAACGAAAGCCACAAGCTTACAAACGTGGCCCTGAAGAAGGGCGAAAAGCAGGCGTTCCTGTACTGATGTAAAAAGAAAGGCGCTTATGACGTATGATGTCATAAGCGCTTATTTTATTCGTTTAATTCCTTGTAACGGGTGACACCCTTTCTCTTGTGCTCGCTGCGCTGATGGTAGCGGCGGATGATCTCAATATCGTGGGGGGTACCCGTGCCGTGGTCCATATATTCGTCGATGGCGGCGTAGGTCACGCCCATGTCGTCCTCGTCAGTCTGTCCCTCAAAAAGTCCTGCGGAGGGCGCCTTGTTAATTATACATTCGGGGCATTCCAGCCAGCGGAGGAATTCGTAGATCTCTGCAACGTTAAGGTCGGATATGGGGTTGAAGTCGTGTCCGCCGTCGCCCCATTTGGTAAAGTAGCCCATGTACATTTCGTCGCGATTGCCCGTTCCCGCAACTATTCTGTTTTCGCTGGCGGCAATGGCGTAGAGGGTGATCATCCTCAGACGTGGAGCGATGTTTGTTGTGGCGGCGTTGTTCAACGTTGTAATGCCGTCAAGGGACGCCATCACCAGCTCCTTTTGGGCGGTGAGGTCAACAAGCCTTGTTTCGATATTGAATTTGTCGGCAACTGCCATGGCGTCGTCCTTGTCAATGCCGAAATTTCTCTTGGACGAGCAGGGGAGGATAACACCGACCGTGTTGTCGCAGGCGGCTTTGCAAAGAATGCCAA
>JAGBHJ010000042.1 GCA_017935525.1 Clostridia bacterium
CCCCGAAAAAATGGAGCCAATGACGGGGCTTGAACCTGCGACCTGCAGTTTACGAAACTGCTGCTCTACCGACTGAGCTACATTGGCATCCTTTGATGTGATATTTTGTTCACGACTGTATTATTATACCACATCGGTGGCGTTTTGTCAAGCGGAAAAAACTGACAAAGAAGAATATTTTTGCTTGATATCGCACCTTTTCCGTGGTTGGAAAAGGCGCGATACTGTCAGACGTTGGTGTTTTTTAATTGCACGGTAAAAACGGAGCCCTCGCCCAGGCGGGACTCAACGGCAATGGTACCGCCGTTCATATCGATTATTCGCTTGACTATGGCAAGCCCCAGTCCGTTGCCGATTGCGGCGTGGGAGGTGTCGCCCTGGTAGAACTTTTCGAAGATGTGCTTTTGCGTTTCCTCGCTCATGCCGATACCGTTGTCAGACACTGTGACAGTAATCAGCTCCGGCGTGCTTTTGAGGGAAACTGCTACCGTGCCGCCCTTGTGGGTGAATTTGATGGCGTTGCCGATGAGGTTTGACCACACCTGCTGTAAAAGCTCTTCGTCACCGTTAAATGTGACCGGGTCAAGGTCTATTTCCAGCTCCAGATCCTTTTGCTCCCATTGGCTTTCCATCAGCAGTATGGTGTTGCGTATCTGCTCGTCAAGAGAGAATTCCGTGGTCTTTGTGAGTATGGTCTGGTTTTCTATTTTGGAAAGCTTGAGTATATTACTGCACAGCACCGTGAGCCTGTCCGTTTCTGTGCGGATAATGTCGATATACTCCTTTTCCTCTTGAGGAGTGCAGTTGCCGCTTTGCAAAAGCTTGGCAAAGCCGCTGACGGTTGCAAGGGGAGTTTTGAATTCGTGGGAGACGTTGCTGATAAAGTCGTTCTTCAGCATTTCGTTGCTTTTCAGCTCCGTAACCATGTTGTTAAAGCTTCTGGAAAGCTGTGCCACCTCGGAGTTGTTGTCGTCATCCACCTCAATAAAAACGTCAAAGTCGCCGTTGGCAACCTTTTGGGTGGCCTTGGTAAGATTTCTGATGGGGCTGGTGACGTTTCTGCCTGCAATGGACATGATTATCACGCTGAATATTATCATGGAAAGCAGCAGAAACTCTATTCTGTTGTTACGTGATTGGATAATGTATCCGTTTGTGTTTGGCGTTATGCGCACAACAAGATCCTCTGCCATAAAGTAGCACTGTGAACTGGTGGAGAAGGGCTTTGACAAAAGCACGACGTTGTCCATTTCCAGCTTTGTCATTGTGGAGGAGGGTATCTCTGCGATCTCGTAGCTGTCCAGTATCTCGATGCTGTAAACAGACGACGAAAGCTCGTCCGCTATTCTCTGTCCGCTGATGTCGGATGAGGTGTACACCATGGAAAAGGTTTCCGACAGGCTGAGCATATCCGCCCTTATGTCCTCATTGTAGTCCTGCATGGTGAGGAAGTTTGACAGAATGTAGCTGACCGCGGAGGAGAAGGTGGTGGCAAACAAAAACACCACCATTATGCTGAAAAATATATTTTTCTTCATACGTTTTTGACTGCCTTGTAGCCAAGACCTCTGACTGTTACGATGTCAAACTCCGTTATGCTGATGGACTCCAGCTTTTCTCTCAAGCGCTTGATGTGTACGTCAACCGTGCGCTCGTCCGTGCTGGCGTCGGGCCCCCATATCTCGTCCATAAGAGCGATACGGGTAAAAATGTGGTTTGGCGTGCTCAACAGCTTAAAGAGCAAAAAGAACTCCTTTTTGGGCAGGGAAAGGGACTGTGCCCCCTTGGTAACGGTCATTGAATCCATATCCACCTCGGCGTCACCGACTGCTATCCTGCGCTCGCTGGTTGCCTTGGCACGGCGCAAAAGCGCGCTGATACGCATTACCATCTCGTCCATATCTATGGGCTTGACCATGTAATCGTCCGTACCTGCGGCAAAGCCCATTCGCTTGTCGTTAAGTGACTCAAGTGCTGTTACCATCAGTATGGGCATATCCTTGTCGGTATTGCGGATGGTCTCCG
>JAGBHJ010000043.1 GCA_017935525.1 Clostridia bacterium
GACTATTTGAGGCAGGCTTTTTTGCTTGCAACACGGTGGATACCGTATTTGTTTTTGGCGGCACAAACGACTGCTGGTCCGGTGCCCCCTTGGGCGAGGAGCAGTACGACAATTGGCAAAGAGAGGACCTTTTTAAGGTGTTGCCCGCCGTATGCTATCTTATGAGCAGACTAAAGCAGGATCTCCCCCACGCAAGAATAGTTTTTATAGGCAACTGCGACATTGGCGACACTATAATCGATTGCATGGAGCACGCAGCAAAGCGCCTTGGCGCAGAATTCGTAAGGCTGCATGATATCGATAAGCAGGCAGGCCACCCCTCCGTAACGGGCATGGGGCAGATATGCCAGCAGATATTGGAGCAATTAAAGTAAAGGATATAAAAGAAAGGAAGCATTTATCATGAATACAATAACACTTTCCACAAAGGATTACGGCAGCTTTGACCTGGCAGTAGTCGGCGGCGGATGCACGGGCACCTTTGCAGCAATAAGGGCTGCACGCCTTGGTCTTAAGGTTGCAATAATAGAAAAGAGCAGCTGCTTTGGCGGCGTTGCCACAAACAGCCTTGTTGGCGTTTGGCACACGTTGCTTGATATGGACTACAAGGAGCAGATAATCGGCGGACTTACCGACGAGGTGGAGCAGGTATTGCTGAAAAACGGCAACGCACGTCTTGAAAACACAAGGTCCGTGGGCATTTGCTTTGACCCCAATGCCATGAAGGTGGTATTGGACGACTTTGTTGTCAAGAGCAATATCAAGGTGTTCTTCTGCACGTTCTACAACTCCCTTGTGATGGAAAACGGCAAGATAGACAAGATAGTAGTCGGCAATAAGGACGGTATTGGCACGATCTCCGCAAAATTCTTTATTGACGCCACGGGCGACGGCGACCTTTGCCGTGATGCAGGGCTGGAGTCATACGTGGCAGACGCCATTCAGCCTCCGTCACCCACCGCATTCCTCAGCGGCTCCATAAAGAACGATATCGGCAAGCTCATAGTTGAGCACGGCGCAGAGTTTGGTCTGGATGACGACTGGGGTTGGGATGCAAGAGTGCCCGGATTTGACGACGTAACGTTCAGAGCAGATTTCCACATATTCGGCAGAATGTGCAACAATACCGAGGACCTTACCGCCGCGGAAATAGAGGGCAGAAAAAAGATATACGCCCTCGACGCACTTTTGAAGAAGTACGATGACCCCAAGCTGGGCGTGCTGGCGCTTTGCTCGCAGATCGGCGTACGTGAGACCGTGCATTACAAGACTATCTTTACCGCCAACGAGCATGACCTGCTGATGGGCAAGTCCTACGACGACACAGTTATGAAGGGCACCTACCGTGTTGATATCCACCATCAGCACGACAACGGCATTACGTTCAAATACCTTAACGGTGTAACGGAAACGTTCTACGGCAAGTCCAACAGACTGGTTCTGGGCGACTGGAGGCAGGATGAGGGCATCACCACACCCTATGCGCTCTACTACCAGATACCCTTTGAGATTTTGGTGCAGGACAAGGTCTCCAACCTCATCCCCGTGGGCAGAATGCTGAATGCGGACGACGGCGCATTTGGCGCATTGCGTGTAATGGTCAACCTTAACCAGCTGGGCGAGGCTGCAGGCGTTGCGGCGTACCTTGCACTTGATGAGAATAAGGCAGTCACCGACATCTGCGGCAAAAAGGTGCAGGAGCTCCTCCGCAAGGGCGGATCCTTGGTGTAAAAGCAATATAGAGGTTAATAAGATAATAACGGCGACCCGATCTATTTTGGGTCGCCGTTGGTTATATTACCCCTGATGGGCAAGGCTTTTCTTTACCGTTTTTCTTCTTTCCCCAGCCTCATGCTGACGTATTTTCTCAACG
This sequence comes from Clostridia bacterium, assembly GCA_017935525.1. Lineage (GTDB taxonomy): Bacteria > Bacillota > Clostridia > HGM11327 > HGM11327 > SIG351. The sequence goes on from JAGBHJ010000043.1 coordinate 1,874, forward strand.
CCTTTTCTATGGGCTTTGATATATTGTCGGGGATCTCATCGGGCGAAAAAAATTTCAGCTCCTCAACCTCTCCCCTTTGGCAACAAAGCTCGCCGTCGTATTCTCTGCAGATATACACGATATCAACGTTGGAGACCTCGTCACCGTTTGGGTAAACGTAGTGAGTGTCCTTGCCCGAGAACACACCAAAAAGCTCCATACTTCTTGCCACAAGCCCCGTTTCCTCAAAAAGCTCTCTGCGAGCCGCTTGCTCCACGTCCTCATCAAGCTCCACAGAGCCGCCTGCATATCCCCAGCATCCGTTGTCACTTCTCAGCTGAAGCAGTATTCTTCCGTCCCTGTCTTCCACTATCGTACTGGCGCCCACCTGCAGCAAGGGTCTGTGCCCCACTATTTTCCTCAGATCCATTATATAGCCCGACATTTTCGTCCTCCCGATATTTTGCTTTTAATAGTATATCACACACAGCCCGTTATGTCAACTCTCATAACTCCGTTGACTTTTGACAACGATTATGTTATAATTACAAAAGCATATGCACAAAAGGAGTATGTATTTTGAACATCAACACTCTGTACGGCGACGGAATACACGACGATACTGCTGCGATCCAGGAGATGATAGACAGCGGACTTTGCCAAGTGACCCTGCCGCCTCCCCAAAAGCACTACCTTATTTCCCGTCCGTTGGAAATACCGTCCAACTTTAAGCTGGAGCTGCCCAGATTTGCAGAAATAAGACTTGCAGACGGCGCAAACTGCTTTATGCTAAAGAACAAAACCGTTTGCAAGCCGCAAAAAACATCACGGGATGACAGGTCAGATTTTGATAAAGAGCTTTGGAAATACGCAGACACACTTTCCCCCGAGCCCGAGGATGCCTGCCACGATTTTGAGATAGAGGGCGGTATCTGGAATTTTAACAACCTGAACCAGTACCCCAATCCAATACAGACCTGCAAATTTGACGACAGAAATTTTGTAGGTCATACCATGTTCTTTTTTAATGCCAGAAGCTTTCGTCTTTGCAATATGACGTTTAAGGATCCCACCAACTATGCCGTTACAATGGATACCTGCTCATACTTTACCGTGGACAATATCACATTTGACTTTAACTACGGTAACCCCTACGCAGTAAACATGGACGGCATACACCTTAACGGCAACTGTCACTTTGGTACTATAAACGATCTGAAAGGAGCATGCTATGACGATCTGGTAGCGCTCAACGCCCACGAGGGTACGGGTGGCGACATCACCAACATCAGCATAAGCAACATAATGGCAGAAAACTGCCACAGCGCCGTAAGATTGCTGACTGTCAAGGACCAAGTGCAAAATATAAGCATATCAAACGTCTTTGGCACGTATTACCAATACTGCATTGCTCTGACAAAATACTACCCCGGGCAAACCACGGGAGCCTTTGACTCCATTATTCTCTCGGGGATATATGCATCAAAGGCAGTCAGACTCCCCATTCAGGAGGTGCAGATGGGTGACGGCAAAGATTACCACTTCCCGCTGATATTTATCCAATCCGACACAGTCACAAAGCATCTTAGTATAGAACATCTCCACCGCAAGGAGCATATCAACCCGGTGGATACCATCTATATAGGAGAAACTGCCATTGTGGAGGATCTCCTGCTGAGTGACTTGACCATAGAAAATCACACAGACAGCTACTGCGCCATGCTCCGTAACGAGGGCAAGGTAGGCCGGTTAACAATCGATAACCCCTGCTACCTTGAAAACACGTCCCACGGCACAGTAGATATAATAAACAAATAATTTTATAAGAGGTAGAACGCATGAAGATAGGCTCCAACCAACAGATATTTGAGGATTTTGGCGATAATTGGTTCAAAAAGATGAAGGAATACGGCTTTGACTATGCCGACCTGAGAATAGACTGCGAGCTTGACGGCCGCACAGAGGCAAGGTACGAGGAGATAATACTCCACCAAAAGGCGCTGGCTGACGAAGCAGGCGTTACCATATGGCAGGTACACGGTCCGTGGAGGTATCCGCCCCACGACGAAACTCCCGAGCACCGTGCGGAAAGGCTCCACGCAATGAGCCTCAGCATCCGTCTTACGGGTAAGATAGGCTGTAAATATTGGGTAGTGCATCCTCTGATGCCCTTTGGCGCAGATGACGATTTTGACCTTGACAGATTTATGGACATCAACTACGAGCTTTTCCAAATGCTGCTGCCCATCGCCAAGGAAAACGGCGTCACCATCTGTCTTGAAAATTTGCCCATGAAGTTTTTGACAATATCCACTCCACAAAAGACCCTGGAATTTGTCCGCAGAATGAACGACGACAGCTTCAAATTCTGTTTGGACACAGGGCACGCCGCAGTTTTTGGCATACAGGCGGCAGACGCAGTCAGAATGGCAGGGGACGACCTTAAGGTTATACACGTCCACGATAATATGGGTGAGTACGACCAGCACCTTGTGCCTTTGACAGGCATTATCGATTGGAAGGAATTCCACAAGGCGCTGTGCGAAACAGGCTTTGACGGGGTGTTCTCCCTTGAGTTGAGAGGCTACGACCTTTTGCCCCACGCAACCACGGATACTCGCTTAAAGGCTATCCGCGCAATAGTTGACGAGATAACGGGGTATTGACAGCATTTGCCTTTTTACAATGGCAAATAATCCTTGACATTACAAAGGGAAAGTGCTATAATACTTTTAACCATCAGAAAGGAGATTGGTTATGTTTACATTATTTATCATCGGTCTTTTGGTGCTCATCATCGGCATTATTGCAGGTATCACCATCAAAAAGACATACAGAGCAGTTAACAGCACGGCAGTTATAGCGGTTACTGCAGTTGTTGCGTGCGTACTCATGGTCCTCAGCTGTGTAAGAACAGTGCCCACGGGTCACACAGGTATCGTTACCACATTCGGTAAAGTTGAAGACACCACCTACGAGGCAGGCGTTCACGTTGTTTTCCCTTGGAAGACTGTTATCAATATGGACAACAGAAATCAGAAGGCTTCTCTTGACCTTTATTGCTTCTCCTCCGACATTCAGGAGGTATCTGTAGTTTATACGCTTAACTACCAGATTGAAAAGGCCAACGCCCAGACTATTTACAGAACCATCGGTAAGGACTATTATCAGACGGTAATCCTCCCCAGAGTTGAGGAGGCTGTAAAGGGCGTTATGGCGCAGTATACTGCAGAAACTCTGCTCTCCACACGTGCGGAGCTTTCCAACGATATTAAATCTATCCTTGTGGAAAAGCTGGCAGCGTACAATATCGAGGTCATCGATACTTCTCTTGAAAACCTTGACTTCTCCGACACGTTTACAGAGGCAGTAGAAGCAAAGCAGGTTGCAGAGCAAAAGAGTAAGCAGGCAGAGATCGAGCAGGCACAGGCTCTTATGGAGGCTGAGTACAAGGCAAAGATCGCAGAAACAGAGGCAAATGCAGCCGCAGCAGTATCCAAGATCGCCGCACAGGCAGAGCTTGACGTTGTTAAGATCCAGGCTGACGCCGCTGAGTACGCAGGCAAGAAGGACGCCGCAGTTATGGAACAGATAAAGTCAGTATTCGCATCCGATCCGGAAAACCTCACCAACAGCGATATTGAAAATCTGCTTATGTACTACTACATACAGAAGTGGAGTGGTAACCTGCCCGAAACTTACCTCGGCTCAAACGAGCTTTACGGTATGCTCACAGCAGCGCTGAAGTCTCTGGAAAACTCAGGTGCAGTTGTTCCCCAGGAATAATAGTAACACCAACCGTTGACAACAACGGCACAATTTACAAAAACAAACTGCGAGGCACCAATCGATGTCTCGCAGTTTGTTTTTTGTTCTTTGGATACTTTCTGTCAATGCAGAAAATATCATTGCCTCCACAGATTTTTGTGCAGAAAGTGGAGAGACTAGTCGCAACCGAAGTTTTTCAAAAACGGGAATGAAATGCTGAAAGAACGTGAATTTTATATCTCTGCTAACACTTTGAATTGACACTGACGTCCACCAGCCGCCTCTACGCCCTCTTTCCCACAAGGAGAGCCCAGATGTTGCCCATACTTTCGTAAAAAAAACAACATTGGCTAAAACCCGCGCGAAAGAATATAATTTCCGCCGCATAAGTACCCAATAAATAGCACACGACAGGGGGGTAGGTTTCTTAAGGGAGGGGAGGGAGTAGGAAACACTTGCCAGATTAAACCATAGTGCGAGCAGGGAAAACAGTAAATTTATGCCGCTAAACAGTTCTTTTTGGCAAGGGTTGAGTTCTCACCCTCCCTTAAGCGCGTCTTTGCCACTTTCTGCGCGGGCAGAAAGTGGAGAGATTAGTCGCAACCGAAAGTTTTTCAAAAACGGGAATGAAATGCTGAGAGAACGTGAATTTGTCATTTTGTACCACGGAGGACACCCCCACCACCGCATTCCCTCCAAGCTTTTGACGCAAAGCCTTGAAATATGGGGGAAAATGTGTTATAATAATCACGAATAAGGAACAAACTCCGTTTGTTATGATGTGATTATTGAACCAATTGAGGAAGAAACGCGGATTGCGCATTTCATTATGGTATAATAATTACATTATGGATTGAAGCTCCGCTTCCTTTTATGTAATTATTGAACCGACTGAGGTAGAAATGCGGAC
>JAGBHJ010000044.1 GCA_017935525.1 Clostridia bacterium
AGTGCCGTGGCGTATGAGCTTTACCGTATAAAAGCGTTTCAAGGGTGGGTGGTCAAGGCGGGAGGGGAAATCGCAATCCCATCCCGCCTTGTTGTTCTTTGGATACTTTCTGTCAATACAGAAAGTATCATAGTCGCCACATAATTTGGCATAAAAGAAGAAAAGTGTGTGCATGAAAAGAAAATAGTAATTTTGACGTTGTGCCTAACTAACGTTCTTCAGCGTAAAGCTTGTTTCTGAAGCTGTTTTCATGCAGAGGAAACGAAATTAGGCATCTTGGACCGTCGGAGAAGCCGTCTGCTACCACTACACAGATCGTCCGCTTGCCCACGCTCAACCACGCTCTTTTCTTTGAAAAATTTTTATATTAAATGCATAAAAATAAAAAAATAGTATTGATTTTTTTGTATGTATGTGGTAAAATTGTCTCATGACGTTGCGAAGAGCTTAGCAACGCGGATTTTTATTAAAGGAGATTAGCAATATGTATAATTTTCCCATAGGTGCGATCCTTGAGTCCTTCTGCCTCCCCACAAAGGAAGCAGTTGAGATGGCTCGCGACCTCGGCATTAACGGTATTCAGATGTATGCTACAAACGGCGAGCACGCACCTGAGAACATGAACACAGCAGCAAGAAAAGAGCTTCTTGACCTGCTGAAGTCAAACGGACTCCGTTTCTCCGCTTTGTGCGGCGATCTGGGTATGGGCTTCGGCAATCCCGAAAAGAACCCCGAGCTTATTGAAAAGTTCAAGAGAATTCTTGATCTTGCAAAGGATCTTGAAACAAACATCGTAACAACACACATCGGCACAGTGCCCGCAGATCCCTCCAACGACAAGTACAAGATCATGCAGGACGCTTGCCACCAGCTGGCTGAGTATGCTGACAGCATCGATGCTCACTTTGCAGTTGAGACAGGTCCCGAGGTTGCTGTTCTCCTTAAGGGATTCCTTGATTCATTGAACTCCAAGGGCGTTTCTGTTAACCTTGACCCTGCAAACCTTGTTATGTGCTCTGCTGACGATCCGGTTCAGGCTGTTTACACTCTCCGTGACTACATCGTTCACACACATGCAAAGGATGGCGTAATGCTCCCCACAGGCGGCTACGAGGAGTTGCCCTTGGGCACAGGCGGCGTTCCGTTCCCGCAGTATCTTGCAGCATTGGACGACATCGGTTATAAGGGCTTCCTTACAATTGAGCGTGAGTGCGGTGAAACTCCTGCAGCTGACATCAAGCTTGCATACGATCACCTTAAGAGCATAATCAACGGCTGAAAAAAGAGAGGTATTTGATATGGATAAGAAGATCAAGATCGCCATTATCGGCGTAGGCGGTATTTCCGGCTGCCATATTGACAATTACAAGAAGAACCCCGACGTTGAGCTTTACGCTTTCTGCGATATCGACGAAGCAAAGCTTAAGATGAAGGGTCAGATGCACGGTATTACACGTCTTTATACAGACGTTGACACAATGTTGGCTGAGCTGCCCGAGATCGATGCAGTAAGCGTTTGCACATGGAACAGCCAGCATGCTCCCTGTACCATCAAGGCTCTTGATGCAGGTAAGGACGTTATCTGCGAAAAGCCTATGTCCATCAACGTTGAGGACGCAATGAAGATGAAGGAAGCTGCCGAGAGAAACGGCAAGATCCTTATGTTGGGATTTGTTCGCCGTTACGGCAGAGATTGCCGCATCATGAAGGACCTTGAGAAGGAAGGTGATTTTGGCGACATCTACTACACAAAGGCAAGATATATCCGCAGACGCGGTAATCCAGGTGGTTGGTTTGCTAACAAGGAAATGTCCGGCGGCGGCTGCTTGATCGACCTCGGCGTACACGTTATCGACTACGTTCGTTACGTTATGGGTTGCCCCAAGCCTATTTCCGTTTACGGTGCTACTTTTGACAAGCTTGGCAACAAGGGCGCAGCTGAGGGTGAGTGGCAGGCTTCCAGCTCCGGCGGCGGCATCTGCAACGTAGAGGACCTGGCAGTAGCTATCGTTCGTTTTGACAACGGCGCAGTTCTCAACATCGAAACAAGCTTTGAGCTCAACGGTGAGAGCCCCACAGACAACTCCATCCAGATATTCGGTACAAAGTCAGGCGCTATTCTCCAGGATGGCATCAAGATCTACTCCGACATCGGCGGTCACATGATAAACACAACACTTTGTGAACCCTCCAGCGCTGACTTCAGCGAGATGTTCACAAGTGAGATCAACCACTTTGTTGATTGCGTAAAGAACCAGAAGCAGCCTATCAGTACAGCTGAAGACGGCGTTCTCCTGATGAAGATCCTTATGGGTATTTACGAGTCCGCAAAGACAGGCCACGAGGTTATTCTCGACTGATAACAGCATTTTAGCGGTTTACACCTTCGCACCTTAGCGTGCGGAGGTGTTTTTGTTTGCAGTTATTTCCTCGCCCATGGGGAGAGCCAAGAACTCCCCATGCTCTCTTGCCCCAAAAACAAAGCCGTCGGAAGGTTTGCCCCTCCGACGGCTTGCAAATGCTCTCTTTTATCAATGGCGGAATGCGTCAAACTCGCCCGTTTCCAACGGATACTCACCGCATCCGTCAAACAGATAGCCCTCCGGCGGCAATATTCTGCCGTGGAGCTCTCCGTCCACCTTGACCTTTACGCTTATCCAGTCCTCTCTGACTCTTTCTAACTTAACGCTGACCGTACCGTAGGGCGTTTCGTGGTACGCCTCAGCAAATGCCAATGATTCGGGCAGGTGGGGTATTATATCCACTCTGGATGCGCCGTCACAGTCCGCAAATCCACGGTTTACAAAAACGTTATCCAACGAGCTTTCCACCTGCGGGTCAACGCGGATACCGCACACCGTATCTATAAACCATGCGGAAATATCCCCCAGGAAGTGGTGGTTTCTGGAATTTATCCTCTGACCCTTTGCATTAAAGTCCTCCGCAAGAGTGGTTTCTCCCCTTGCAACCATGTCACCGTATGAGGGTGCCGTGGGGTTGACAGCCATTCTGTATGCAAGGTCCGTATATCCGCCCATGCTCAGCGCGCGGAATATGTATCTCATGCCCAGCACACCGCAATCGATATGCTCGTCAAGCTCCTTTGCAAAGCCGCTTAATACCTTTGTGGCAAGGGGCAGCTCATCCTTGTCAAAAATACCGAGGCAGATAGCCATTGCCTGGGACGTCTGACAGTTGCCGGCCGCCGTGCAGGTCTCAAGATCTATCAGATGCTCTCTTACAGCAGCTCTGTAATTCTTTGCCACGCCGAGGCAGAAGTCGCAAAGCTCCTTCATACCCAGCTTGTGATATATAAACGCTGCCTTGCGAGCTATGTCAAAGCACATTATGGTATCAGTAAGCTCCAAAGGTGCCTTAATGGGGTCGTGGGGCGGCATCCAGTCGCCAAGACCGATGTGAACAAGACCTCTCTCGTCACGGCGTGTAAGCGTGTAAGCCACGTAACGGAGCATTGCCGGTGCGGCAACTCTGGCACTCTTAAGGTCGTCCCTCAGCTCCAGCATTCTGTACGGAAGCTCCACCAGCACAGCATCCCAGCCGGGGCCGTTCCATGAATCGTAGAACACTCCCGGGGCTGCGGGCACGCATCCCGGCATAGCGCCCTTTTTGTCAACCGCCGCCGCTACGGAGTGCATCCACTCGTTAAAAACGCCGTCGCATTCCAAATTCAAAAGCATATGTACCGATGATACCGCCGCGTCCGCAGTCCAGCCGTTTTTCTCTCTGTGGGGACAGTCTGTGGGAATATGGTACATATTAGAGTGCGTTGCCTCGCGGGTCATGTGCTGGATAGCGTTTGCAACGGGGTCGGAGCAATTAAAGCTGCCTCTCTCTCGCATCTGGGATGACATTACCTCAAAGGTCAACAGCTCGGGCTTTGCCTCCTGAGCCGTAATTCCATAAACTTTTGCATATCTGAATCCCTGATAGGTAAACGACGCCTTGTAATGCTGTTCCCCGCCGCGGCAATCGTAGATAAAATTCTGACTGCCAAAGGGATAATCCTTCGTGCGGGGCGTGCCTCCCGTTATTGTTTCGTTGTAGAATTTACCATCCCAAAGGTATTCCGCAAATTCGACGGAAATTCGTCTGCCTGCGGGCAGGTCGGTATGTATGCAGAGCAAGCCTGCACCGTTCTGACCGAAATCATATACGAAGCCATCGCCCTCCTGCCATATCTTTACGGGGGTAAGGGTATATCTTGTCTTGATGGGCGGCGCGGCACATATGCGCTGTTCACCTCTGGGAGCATCAGCCCTTACGGCATAGCCCCATGAGCTGTCATCAAAATCGGGCAAAGTCCAGCCGCGGGTCTCATCCTCCAGCCTTGCATCGTAATGCTCGCCAAATCGCAGATCGTTCATCACGATGGGCGATGAATGCACGCGGAAGCTTTCGTCAGCCTCAAAGCATTCGCCGTCAATATCGCAAACAAGGGCGGTGAGCATATCGCCTCTTGCCA
>JAGBHJ010000045.1 GCA_017935525.1 Clostridia bacterium
AACTATGTATTAATAAAAAGAAAAAAACTATGAAAGTATTGTGAAATTTTTCATTATCGGGGGTGAAAGCTTTTTTCACAAAACCTTTGCCTCCCCCTTGCAAAAACGCCCTTGATGTGTTATACTTACAAAAAAGAACATCAAGGAGATGCTATGACAGAAAGATCCGCACTCATACAAGAAGCATACAAAATATTAAGCAGACTGACGCCCTTAAAGTCCGACTGCGGCAGACTGTGCAACGCCGCCTGCTGCAAGGGTGACAGCACCACGGGAATGCTCTTATTCCCCGACGAGGAGGAATTGTACGGCGAAAACGAGTTTAACATCATTGATGCCATCGGCAAAAAGCTGCTGGTGTGCAATGGCACCTGCAACAGGGACAAGCGCCCATTGGCTTGTAGGATATTCCCCCTTGCCATCGTCAAGCTCAACGGCAGAGTGCAGGTCATAGCCGACCTCCGCAGTATCCCCGTTTGCCCATTGTACAGACAAGCGCTGGTTGGCAGGCTTGACCCCGGGTTTCAAAAGGCAGTCAAGACTGTGGCTCAACTTTTTGACAAAAGCGGATGCTTTGACGATTATCTTGAGGCGTTGGGCGAGGAATGCAGCGACATTCAAAGGCTGTACGTGGCAAAATAATATTTCCGCAAAATATAAGGAAATATTCTCCGATTACGTATTGTAATTTTTGCTGTTTTTTGGTATAATTATAATGAGAAAGTTTTACGGAGGATAACCATGTCACGCCCCATTATTAACAGGATACTGTTGGGTATTTTTATCGTTGCAATGCTGGCAATGGGCTCGGTCTACCTGCGCCAGGAGCAGCAGATCGCCGCACTCAAAAAGGAGGAGCAGCAGCTTTTGGAAAAGCAGGCAAAGATAGAGTACCTTATCAACGAATATCTGGTGCTGATAGACAACGTCAACACACAGAATTTTATAATCCGCATGGCAAGAGAAAAATTCGGTTGGGTGTTTGACAACGAGACCATATACGTCAAAAACGATCCTCCATTCCAAAACCCCACCTCTACCCTGCCACCCATAAGCTCTCCCACACCGGGGGCAGCACAATGAGGTACGCAGTTATTGACATCGGCACAAACTCCGTAAGGTGTATGCTGGCAGATAACGCAGACGGCAATATCACCGTGCTGGCACGTGCAAGAGAAAACACAAGGCTTGGCAAGGGGTTGTATACGGAGCAAAAGCTTTTGAGCCGTGACTCCATGCAGGCAACCGTAAGCGCCATTGCCTCTTTTATGGACAGCATTGCTTCTGTGGGGTATAACAAGGTAATCTGCATTGCTACCAGCGCAGTAAGGGACTCCTCCAACGGGGACGAGCTTGCGCAGATGATCAAGGATGCCGCAGGTATCGATCTTCGTGTGCTTTCGGGCAAGGAAGAAGCAATAGCAGGCTTTGTAGGCGCAATGAGCCACCGCGACGGTGTGCTTGTGGATATAGGCGGCGGCAGCACGGAGGTCATACAAATGACTGACGAGGAGCACGTGGTAGGCATCAGCTACGACTGCGGATGTGTAAGGCTTTCGGAAATGTTTGGGCATGATTACAATAAAGCAGACGACTTTATCCGCAGCGAGGTAGAATCCCCCTCGGGCAAGCCCATAACATTTATCGGCGGCACGGCTTCGGCACTTGCAATGATATATAAAGGGCTGGCGGAATACGACGAGGATGCGCTCCACGGCACGTTTATCCCCGTGGAATATATATTCTCATTAAGGGACAAGCTCCTCACCATGACGCAAAGCGAGATCGAC
>JAGBHJ010000046.1 GCA_017935525.1 Clostridia bacterium
AGTGCCGTGGCGTATGAGCTTTACCGTATAAAAGCGTTTCAAGGGTGGGTGGTCAAGGCGGGAGGGGAAATCGCAATCCCATCCCGCCTTGTTGTTCTTTGGATACTTTCTGTCAATACAGAAAGTATCATAGTCGCCACAGAATTTGGCATAAAAGAAGAAAAGTGTGTGCAAGAAAAGAAAATAGTAATTTTGACATTGTGCCTAACTAACGTTTTTCAGTGTAAAGCTTGTTTCTGAAGCTGTTTTCATGCAGAGGAAACGAAATTTGGCATCTTAGACCGTCGGGGACGCAGGGTATACGGACCTTAACACCTCATCCGGGTTGCAAGCACCCCACCTAAAGAGCTGATTGAAAATCAGCCCTTGTCCTGAAGGAGAAGGCAGGGGCGTAGGAGAGCCAAGAACTCCCCATGCTCTCTTGCCCAATATACAAAAGTCCTGTGTAGTTACCCTTTATTGCAGAAATACAAAAAAATCCCAACAAATTGCAATTTACCTGTTGAAAAAAATCAATAAATATAGTAAAATATAATAGAGTGACTATTTGGGTCGCACCATTAAAAATATTACAGGAGCATTGTTATGAAAAACATAAAAAGAGCGCTGCTCAAGCTTAGCGGCGGTGCGTTGGCAGGCAAAAACGGAAATACCTTTGACTTTGAAAAGCTTGACGGTGTTGCAAAGCAGATAATCGAGATCGCAGAAACGGGAATACAGCTGGGTATCGTTTTGGGTGGCGGCAACATCTGGCGCGGCAGATCCAGCGGCGACATGGACAGAACTCAGGCGGACAACATGGGTATGCTGGCAACCACCATCAACTCTCTTGCATTGCAGGATGCTTTGGAGCGTCAGGGCAAGGCCGCTGCTGTTGTTTCGTCCATTGAGATCCCCAAGATCGCAGATTCCTTCAACAAGCGCAGAGCAGAGGAGCTTTTTGCTCAGGGCAAGATCGTTATCCTGGCAGGCGGTACGGGTAATCCTTTCTTCTCTACGGATACGGCTGCAGTGCTCAGAGCTCTTGAGATAGATGCCGACATTATTCTGATGGCAAAGGATATTGACGCTGTTTACAATAAGGACCCAAGAAAGTATCCCGATGCGGTAAGACTTCCCAGAATGACTTACAGCGAGATATACGAAAAGCAGCTGCAGGTAGTGGATATGACCTCCGCGGTGCTCTGCATGGAGCATGATCTTGACACATTTGTTTTTGGCCTTTCCGAGGACAATAACATGCTCAAGGCTCTCAACGGCGAGGATATTGGTACATATATCACAAAATAATCGGAAAACTATTTTATAAACTACATACAGGAGGAATTACACAATGGCAGAAGAATTTGATTTTGACATGTTTATCATGGACGCAGAGGAAGGCATGGAAAGTGCCATAAAGGCTCTTAAGAGTGACCTTATGGGTATCCGTGCAGGCAGAGCTAACCCCCTTCTTTTGGAAAAGATCCAGGTTGATTATTACGGCACCATGACGCCCATCAATCAGATGGCAAACGTCAGCGTTCCCGAGCCCAGAATGCTCACCATTGCTCCGTGGGAAAAGAACATGCTGGCAGAAATAGAAAAGGCTATTCTCAAGTCAGACTTGGGCATTACTCCCAACAACGACGGCAAGATAATCAGACTCGTTTTCCCCGAGCTTAACGCAGAGCGCAGAACACAGCTTTCCAAGCAGGTTGCAAAGCTGGGCGAGGAGGCAAAGGTAGTTGTTCGTCAGGCCCGCAGAAACGCTATGGACATAATCAAAAAGGCAGAAAAGGACAACCAGATCACAGAGGACGATCTTAAGCTGTCAGAAAAGGACGTACAGGATCTTACAGACAAGTACATCAAGGTCGTGGATTCCGTTGTTGAGGACAAGACAAAGGAAATTACAGAGCTGTGATGACAGACGTAAAGGATCTGACGGGAATGCCCGTGGAGGATGCGGTAAAGCATCTTGAGGGCTATAAGGTCACGGTTGTTGACGTATCCCGCCCCGACAAATACCACAAGGATGTAAAAGGCTCCTTGCGAGTGGTAAAGGCGACCTTGACAAATGGCGAGGTTGAGCTATTGGTGGCAGGCTTTGCAGATAAGATCGAAGAATAAGAGATGTGACAGACCAACGGCACGCAAATAAGCGTGCCGTTTGTGCTTTTTAGTACATAATCTTGATGTTACCATGGGATGTTGCTTTGCAACCCGGATGAGGTGTTGACGTCGGTAGGGGACCGGCGTCATCGATGGTCCAAAGCACTCTTTCACATATGGAACATCATAACCATTATAACAACATAAAGAGAGAACAAATCGGTTCGTAGTAGCCGAAATGTCCTCTCTTTTTCTGTTGGTTTTAGTTTAGAGTTATGAGGCTCGCTTTCGCTCCCCGTTATGAATTTGCTATGCAAATGTTATGATATGATTGCCTACCTGATCTAAAGCTTGGCGAATCCAATCATAACGATGCGTAAGTATTTCATAACTCATAACTTGCCCGCAAGGGCAATCATAGTTTAGCGTGCGAAGGTGGGTTGCGTTGCAACCCGGATGAGG
>JAGBHJ010000047.1 GCA_017935525.1 Clostridia bacterium
TTCTCAAAACCGCAAACCCAGCCCACGGATGAGGTTGCACAGTTGAATTCACTGGCTGCATCTACGGACGGCAGTACGCTCTACGTCGTCGCACTCAACACCTTATCCGAGCTGATGTACGACGTTGAGAAAATGATCTTTACAGAATTTCTCACCGCCGCAGAGCAGATAGATTTTTACGATGCTGCAACTCAGCTTTTCCATATGGCGGAAGAAAAGGGCATCAGTATTTGCTTTGCCGATCTTACTGCCAATAACGGCATAAGCATCAAACAGCTTTACGATCCTCTGTTGACTGTGCTCGGCAATGCCCCATCACCAAATGATATCGTCTGTCCTGAAGGTATAAGGGGTATCGCAATAACAGGCGGCAACAACTCCGGCAAAACCGTGTTTCTCCGTTCGCTGGCGGTGGGTATGCTGATGGCGTACCAAGGTCTGCCAATGATGTGTAAGGAGGCAGCTTTGCCCCTCAAATGCTCCATGTTTTCACTTTTTGCAACGTCGGAGCGCACGTTATCCCAGAATATGGGCAGATTTGAGCAGGAGGTGCAAAGGCTGTCACTGATACTGGACGAGATACCAAAGGACTCCGTGCTGATACTGAACGAGCCGTTCCAGACCACGGAATACGAGGAAGGTGCCCAAGGACTTTACGGAATATTGTCTGCATTGACGGACATCGGAGTGTTCTGGATAGTAGTTACCCACTTGACTGACCTTGGTTCAAGACTGTACGACGATAATAACGTGCTTTGTCTGCATATGCATGATGATCATAAGCTAATTTGTAAATAATCACAGCGGACCGTTTAACGCGGTCCGTTTTTTGATTTGTTATCTAATAAATATTTATTATTTTTATAAAAAATCATTGACAAATGAATTGAAATGAAGTACAATATACATATGATGGAAGTAAGGGGGTACGCAAAATATGAAATGGCTTTACAGACTTGAATACAAGCACGGCAGACACGCCATCGAAAATCTGATGTACTATATCGTCGGAGGTATGGCAGTTGTATTTATAATGGATATAATCTTAGCAAATGCGGGTATTCTTTGCGAAGAGCAAAGCCTTTATTCATTACTGGCGTTTGACAGAGCACTCATATTTAAGGGGCAGGTTTGGAGGCTGTTCAGCTTTATATTCCTCCCTCCGGATTCAAGTATTCTGTTTATAATCTTCTCCCTGTATTTTTATTACCATATAGGCACCAGTCTGGAATCGGTATGGAGCAGCTTCAGATTTAATGTATATTATTTCTTCGGTATGCTCTGCACGATCGTATTTGGTCTTTTGGTCGGCTACACCACAAATTCGTTCCTTAATTTGTCGCTGTTCTTTGCTTATGCGGCAATGTTCCCCAACAACCAAATAATGGTGTTCTACGTTATCCCCGTCAAGATCAAATACCTTGCATTGCTTGACGGCGCATACTTTGTGTATTCACTCTTGATCGTACCGGTTGGCTACAAGGTTGCCCTTATCGTTGCGGTAGGTAATTTCCTCCTGTTCTTCTGGGACGATATGATCAACGTGATAAAAACCTCATACTCAAATTATAAAGCAAGAAAAAGCTTTAGACGCTGATACAGGATATTCCGCTGAGCTCACGCAGAGGGATCCGAAATCTATAACTCAAAAGGAGAATTATTATGACACACAAGAAGATCATGTTGTTCGACGGCACAAGCACGGATGGTTGGACAACAAAGGAAGGCCAGCCCATAAACTGGACTATTGATGAGGAGGGTGCGTTGGTAGTAGGTACTGACGACATCATCTCCAAGGAAACATACGGCGATGCACACATCCACGTTGAGTTTTGGTTGCCCAATATGCCCGAGGCAACGGGACAGGCTAAGGCAAACAGCGGTGTTTACGTTCACGGCGAATACGAGATCCAGGTTCTCGATTCATACGGTGTTGAGGAATACACAGATTCCGATTGTAGCGGAATTTACGAGCAGCACAGACCCCTTATTAACGCAAACCTCCCGCCGGAAACATGGCAAACCTACGATATTTATTTCCGTGCACCTACCTTTAACAATGATGGCGAGATCGTACAAAACGGTAGACTCACTCTCCTGTTTAATGGTCAGTGCGTTCACAACAATGTTGAGCTCTTCCACCGTACACCCGGTGGCTACAGAAGAAAGAGAGTGCCTGTTGGTCCCCTCCTTCTTCAGGATCATGACAATAAAGTTCGTTACAGAAACATCTGGATCGAGAAGCTTTAATTTATATTATTTTTCAAAGGAGAAATACTATGGCATTTGAAAAAATTGTATTGTTCGACGGCAAGAATCTTGACGGTTGGACAAAGCGTAACGGCGAACCCGCAGAATGGCCGATAGGCGAAGACGGTGCTATGACAGTTGGTCATGGCGACATCGTTTCCAAGGAAACATACAAGGACGCACACATTCACGTTGAGTTCTGGTTGCCCAATATGCCCGAGGAATCAGGTCAGGGCAAGGCAAACAGCGGTGTTTACGTTCACGGCGTTTACGAGGTTCAGGTTCTTGACTCTTACGGCATAGAAAATCCCGAAAGTTGGGACTGCTCCGGTATCTACCAGCAGTACAAGCCTCTCACAAACGCAAACCTCCCCGCAGAAACATGGCAGACATACGATATCTACTTCGTAGCTCCCAAGTACAACGAGGCAGGCGAGGTTATTGAGGACGGCAGAATGACAGTTATCTTCAACGGTATCTGCGTACACAACAACATCGTTCTTTACAGAAATACTCCCGGTGGCATCAAGGATGGCCGTCATGCAGAAGGTCCCCTCCTCCTCCAGGATCATGGCAACAGAGTACGTTTCCGTAACGTATGGATCGAAAAGCTCAACTGATAAACCATCATTTGACAAAACAAAGATCAACAAAGGCGTGGCGCTCCACAGCGGGCATCACGCCTTCTCTTTTGTATTGCGGATAATTCCGTTTGACTTTACTGTGGCTGTGTGATATAATTGTACAAGTATATCACGTTTATGACGTAATTGGGAGGAAATAATGACAAGATCAAAGCTTTCCGGTAAGTTCTGGTTGGCACTTACAACGTTCAGCCTTATAGGGCAGGTGGCATGGATAGTTGAGAATATGTACCTCAACGTATTTATCTACAAAATGTTCAACGCATCCGCTGCGGACATTTCCGCAATGGTAACCGCAAGCTCCATTGCAGCAACACTGACGACGGTATTTATAGGCGCACTGTCCGACAAATTAGGCAAGCGCAAGGTATTTATGTGTACGGGATACATTTTGTGGGGTATTTCCATATTCAGCTTTGTGGCGCTGAACACAAAGACCCTTGGAACGCTGTTCCCCATGGCAGTTTCCGTAACCTCGCTGGGCGTTGCCCTCACCATTTTACTGGACTGTGTGATGACGTTTTTCGGTTCTGCCGCAAACGACGCCGCATTCAACGCATGGCTGACAGATTCCACAGACTCCACAAACAGAGGCGCCGCAGAGGGCATCAATTCAATGATGCCGTTGGTATCGATGCTCCTTGTTTTTGGCGGTTTTATGTTCTTTGATCTGAACAAATTCCAAAGCTGGACAGTCATCTTTACTGTCATCGGCGTTATTGTTACAGTCATCGGTGTTCTGGGCTTTTTTATTATCAAGGACAGCGCAGTAGCCCCGTCCGACAGCGGATATTTCAGCAATGTTGTACATGGTTTTTTGCCGTCAACTGTAAAGCAAAACAAGTCCTTTTACAAAACGCTTTTGTGCTACGTTATTTTCTGCATATCCATACAGGTGTTTATGCCCTATCTGATACTGTACTACGAAGTATCTCTCGGAATCACCAATTACGTACCCATACTTGCTCCCGCAGTTATACTTGCGGCTGTTGCCACGTTCTTTTGGGGCAAGGTTTATGACAAAAAGGGCTTTGACCTCTCCTCCGGAATCAGCATACTGTCTCTGGTGCTGGGGTACGTGTTCCTTTTCCTGTTTAAGAGTATAGTAATGGTATTTATCGGCTCTTTGCTGATGATGTGCGGTTACCTCTGCTCCACGGCAGTTTTTGGCGCAAAGATAAGGGATCTGACCCCCGTGGGCATGGCAGGCAGGTTCCAGGGCGTCAGAATATTCTCCCAGGTGCTTGTACCGGGTATCGTTGGACCCTTTATCGGCAAGACCATACTCCAAGATGCACGGACCATAGTCAATAACGACGGTACGACCTCATTCGTGCCCAACGAAAACATATTCCTTGGTGCTTTGGCGGTACTGGTCATATTGATAGTGCTGATGCTCATCACGAGGGATAAAAAGCAATACAGAACACAGGAGCTTTCCACAGATTTCGAGTCCGATGACTCCTCATCATGGCAGACAGAGCATCCACGCCCGCAGATGATGCGTAAGGACGTGCTGAATCTTTGTGGTATCTGGCAGTTATCATCGCTTTATAAAGGCAAGCTGACGGAGCTTGGCGATATCACCGTACCATTTCCTCCCGAATCAGCACTTTCGGGCATCAAAAGGCAGAAAAAAGATAAAGAAAAATACGTTTACGAAAAAACGTTTACCATACCCGAGCAATTCCACGGCAAGAGATTGATATTGCATTTTGACGCGGTTGACAACACTGCCGAGCTTTATCTGAATGGTGAATACCTCGCCACCCACCACGGCGGCTATACCCCTTTTGACTTCCACATAACAAACAAGGTCAAGGATGGTGAAAATACCGTCAAGGTCGTCGTTACGGACGAGCTTGATAGTGACTATCCCTACGGCAAGCAAAGC
Source organism: Clostridia bacterium (assembly GCA_017935525.1). GTDB lineage: Bacteria > Bacillota > Clostridia > HGM11327 > HGM11327 > SIG351. The sequence goes on from JAGBHJ010000047.1 coordinate 4,789, forward strand.
AAAAAGCGTGGCGGAATGTGGTACACCCCCATCAGCGGAATTTGGCAGGCGGTCTGGCTGGAGGCTGTTCCCTATCAGTTTGTTAGCGAGATCAAAACAGACGTGACGCTTGATTCTGTCACATTTTCCCTGCTGGGTGGCAATAAGCACAAGATCATTTCCATTGACGGCGTTGGTGAATACGAATTTGACGGAGATACCTTTACCCTTTCCGTTCCCGACCCCAAGCTCTGGTCACCCGAAGCACCGCACCTCTATTATTATACCTTGACCTGCGGTGAGGACGTTATCAGCTCTTACTTTGCATTAAGGACGGTGGACATTCGCGAGGTAAACGGCAAATCATTTATTTGCCTTAACGGTAAGCCTTACTTTTTCCACGGCTTGCTTGATCAAGGCTATTGGCCCGACGGTATTTTTACCCCTGCAACACCAAAGGGATATGAATACGACATTTTGCAGATGAAAAAGCTGGGCTTTAATATGTTGAGAAAGCACATCAAGTCAGAACCCGAGGCTTTTTATTACTACTGTGACAAGCACGGTATGGTAGTTTTCCAGGACTTTATCAACAGCGGCAAGTACAGTTTCTTGCTTGATACCGCATTGCCGACAATAGGAATCAAGAAAGGACTTACCCGCCCTGCAAGCAAAAAGCGCAAGGAAGTATTCTACGAGAATGCAATTGCTCTTATATCAAGGCTTCATTCTCACCCATCGGTTTGCTACTACACCATATTCAACGAGGGCTGGGGACAGCATGACCACGACGCAATCTACCGCAGATTAAAGAAGCTTCAACCCAACGTTGTTTTCGATACCGCTTCCGGCTGGTTTATACCAAAGGAAAGTGACGTTACCAGCGACCACGTTTACTTTAAGAGAATAAACTCAAGGGCAAAAAAGGGCAAGCCCCTTGTTTTGTCCGAATTTGGCGGATATTCTTACAAGATTCCTCAGCATTCATTCAATCTGGACAAGACCTTCGGCTACAAAAAATGCCCCGACAGAGAGGACTTCAACTCATCCCTTGAGGCATTGTACATTAACGAGGTTCTGCCCACCATTACAAGCCAAGGATTGAATGCGGCAGTCTTGACACAGGTCAGCGACGTTGAAGACGAAACCAACGGCTTGATGACCTACGACAGAAAGATCACAAAGGCAGATGAAACGCTTATGCAAAGCATCGCCAAGCGCTTGTTTGACGAATTTGACAATGTGATAAATAAATAATGTGATTTTTACAATTTATTACAAAAAATTTCGCCATCAGCCTTGACTTTTGGCGGCAAATCAAATATAATATACTTATCAAGCACAAATATCTTTATTTGTTAAAAAGGAGATTTTATTATGGCATTTGAAAAGATCGTTTTGTTCGATGGAACAAATCTGGACGGATGGACAAGATGGGACGGCTCTGCTCCCCAAAATTGGGTCATCGGTGAAGACGGCGCTGTTACAGTTGGTAACGGCAACATTATTTCCAAGGAAAAATACGGCGACGCACACATCCACGTAGAATTCTGGCTCCCCAATATGCCCGACTGCACAGGTCAGGACAAGGCAAACAGCGGTGTTTACGTTCACGGCTGCTACGAGGTGCAGGTTCTTGACTCCTACGGCGTAGAAGATCCCCAGAGCTACGACTGCTCCGGTATCTACCAGCAGTTCAAGCCCCTTACAAACGCTTGCCAGCCTGCAGAAACCTGGCAGACATACGACATTTACGTTAAGGCACCCCGTTTTGAGGACGGCAAGGTGGTTGAGGACGGCAGAATGACTGTTATTTTTAACGGTATATGCGTTCACAACAACATCGTGCTCAAGAGCAACACTCCCGGTGGATTTACAGAGTACCGTGTAGCCGAAGGTCCTCTCCTCCTTCAGGATCACGGCAACAAGGTTCGTTACCGCAACGTTTGGATCGAAAAGCTTGACTGATAGCCATGACAGAGAGAATTTATTTATTTAACGGCAAGGATCTTAATAACTGGTTGGACATCAACGGCAATACTCCCGAATGGGAAATTGGCGAAGACGGTGCCATGACAGTTAATAAGCACAATATCTATACTAAAGAAACCTTTGGTGACGCACATATTCACGTTGAATTCTGGTTGCCCGATCTCCCCCATACCGAAGACAGAAATACAAGAGTTAACAGCGGTGTATTCGTTCACGGTTGATACGAGATTCAGATACTGGACTCTTACGACGTTGAGGAAGACCTCATCAACGACTGTGGTGCCCTTTACGGCCAGTATATTCCGCTTACCAATGCCTGCAAGCC
>JAGBHJ010000048.1 GCA_017935525.1 Clostridia bacterium
AGCCTGCCTCAAAAAGTCTGATGTATCTGTAAATAAAGGAAGACGTTCTTGAGCAGTCGCCCGAATAGCCCGTATAGCCTATGGTGGACCCTGACCAGCTGTCATTGAGGATAAGCTTGGCGTCGGAATTTTCCATAAGCTGTCCCCACCAGGTCTGCTTGGCTGTCATTTTTGTGACAGGTTCGTCGCCGGGCAAGCCCTCGTCACAGTAGAAATACGCATAGCCCTCGGGAACGTACTCCTTGTGAGTGGAGTAGCTGTCACCGAATATAACAAAATTATTTATCATACCGTTTTCTCCGAAAATAAAATGTGGCAAGCGAATCGCTTACCACATTATTATAGCATATATTGATGAATTTTGCAATGAAAATTTGAGATGTGATATTACTGCATATCAACCCCAACGTTGTTTTACAGCCCTATAAAGACCGCAAGCATAAGGAATGCCAGCGACACCGCAAACAGTATAAGCTGGAATACTATTGTCTTCTTAAACCATTCCGCAAAGCTTACGTTGGCAAGCCCCAGTCCAACCAGCAGAGTACCGCAGGTCGGGTACAGCACGTTTGTATAACCGTCGGCAAAAAGGTACGTCAGGATGATGACCGTTTTGCTGATGCCCTCTATTGGTGCCAGCGTGAGCATGGGGATTATCAGAACTGCCTTTGCTGACGCGCTGGGGATAAAGAACTCAATTATCAAAACGAATACGTACAGAATGACTACTGCAATATACGGTGATACGTTGGTAACGGAGTTGTAGAAATAGTGGAATATGGTATGTAATATATTGCCCTCGGCGGCGATGTACGTAATTCCAAAGGCTATCATTATGATGGCGATGGAGGGGAGAACGTCCTTTACTCCCTTTACAAAGCTTTTTCCAAGGCGCTTGTATGAGCCCAACAGTATCCTGCCGATGATTACCGTGCCAACGATAAAGGCAACTGCCATAAATACCATTGCCAACGATCTGAGAGCCTCAATTGCCGTGGCGATTATAACGGAAAGCAACGCCAACGAAAACAGCGCAACGATCATTTTTGCCTTGCGGATATCTTCTGTGTGCTCCTCTGCAGAAACCATGGCAAAGCCCTGAATATCAAATTTATCCGTGATCTGCTTTTCGTCATGCTTTGCTAAAAACGTCAGGAACATGGACGTTATAACGTACATTACCAAAAAGATTATGCATCTGAACAACATACCGTCGGCAACGCTTACACCTGCCGCAATAGATGCGGTACCAATGGTCAAGGGATTGGTGATGGCTGTGGTAAAGCCGACGCCGGATGAGATCAGTATAAGGGAAATGGCTGTAAAGCGTGACCAATTAAGCGCCGTACACAGCATTGCAAATACGGGATACAGAATAAGCAGCTGCTCTTGAAGACCGAACACGGCAGAAAGCAGCATTATAACTGCTGTGATCATCCATATGGCAATAAAACGCTTTGAATGAAGCTTGACCATTATTACCCTTACAAGGGAAACCAGACCTCCGCTTTCCTCCAAAACCTTAAACGTTCCGCCCAAAACCAGCAAAAGCGCGATGATCATCAGCATATTTGCGCTGTTGCTGCCCAGGATCAGAGCTTCCACGGGGGAGGTGAACCAACGGATCACCGGCAAGCGCGATGAGTTTTCAGCATCTGTAAGCTCTCGGTAAGAATCTATTACGATCTGCTTGTCAAGGGATTCGTCAGTTGTGTACTGATAAAAGGGCAGATCTGCCTTGGATATGTCAGTTGTGTAGATGGTGTAGCGCCCTGCAGGTACTACGTAGGTCAGCACGCCCACTGCTATCAAGGCTCCCAGCAGTATGGCGACCACGGTGATAAAGCTTTTGAGTCCGAATTTTACTTTTACATCTAATTCTGTAGATCTGTTCATAATCTCTCCTTATGTGTTATAGACGTCTGCACAAGCAGATCTCCATTTTTCGTCGTAAAGATTGTGTATCTCCTCGGCTGCGAGGGTCCACTTGATGAGGCAGGTATCCTTTTCCTCGGGGACTATCATATAATAATCGTTGTTGCAATAGAACTCCAGATAGCCCTTTGTGGAAAACGTAAGAGAATATACGGACTTTGCGCCGAAAGAAAAATCTGCATTCTCTTTGTCGAGCACCCCGTTAAAGGTAAGCCCCTCCCTTGTAAGCCGTGCCGTGCCCACGGACAGAATTTTTCTGTTTTTGGGCGGGGGACTTAATTTGTCAAGGCGTAGTGTGCACAGGCTACCGCGCAATACCATTTCAAAATCGTCCGATGTTATTTGCTCTGCTACTGATTTACGTTGCCATTTATACCATTTGTCAATGTCCTCGGGACAACCGTTGCCCTTGGCATCTACCAGGTCGTAATACTCGTTTATCCTTACGCTGAAGCCGCAGCTTTCGCACACGAGATAGTCATTTTCTGTGTGGAGAGTATGCTCCCGTTTGCAATCGGGACACATAAAGAGTATTTTATCAATGCCGTATGCGTTTGGCTTTTTGCCTGTGTACTTGTGCCGAGCCACCTTGTTAAAGGCAAAATCGTTATATTGGATCTTTTGCAGGATCATGCTGTAGATCTGCTCCTCGGTGAATTCATCCAGCATTTGAGGGGTAAAAAGAAGGCTGTAAGAGATGCCTATATATCCCTTTTTGCGATCTGAGGAATACCTGTTGGTTGCAAGATATGCGCCTTTTGAGGTGCAGACCACGATATTTGCCTTACTCTTTTTGATGAACTGCGCAGTTGCGGGGTTTATGGGGTGGGTACTTCCGCTGGTGGATTGAATACCCTCGGGGAAAAGCCCCAGCGCTCCGTTGCGCTTGAGGACCTTTAACATATTCTTTACACAAGCAAGATCCGGCTGGTACAGGTATTTTGATATAACGCCAAGCTTGATCATTACGTGGTAGAGCCCCTTTTGGAGAATGTTCTGAAATCCGCATACCATGTTGACGTCCTTGCGCCCAAAGCCGTATAGGGTGTAAATAAACTCCAGTCTTGATGCGTGGGATGAAAGCAACACCGTCGGCTGCCCCTTGATGGACTCGGGGTCGTAGTCGTAGCTGAACTGCACCTTGTACGATCGGTTGAGAATCCTGAGCAGCCACATAAATACGGCCATTACGATGGGGTCGGGTTTTTTGATCTCTCTGTTGACCAGGCGCTTTTTCAAGTCGTTTTTCATGAGTCTCCGCCTTTCTTGTTTTTGGGTATCCCGCAGATTCATACGATATCCGGCAGGAATATCCAATGATCGTATCGGAGAAAACGGGAAATATGAACTGTATATGAATATTTTACCATAAAAACTCTTTTTGTTCAAGGGTTTTTCAAAAAGTCGTGGGATCAGATCAAGAGATATGGGGGATAAAACTGAAAAAAGCCCTTGAGATCAAGGGCTTTGAGATATTGGTGAAGTGATGCTTTGACCGGCAGAAGACGAATCGGGTCGAAAGGAGCAGATACCTTTTATTGAATGTTCAATATGTGATATACCTCATTTGCTGTTTTAGAGAAAAAGAAAAGCTCGTAGGAACGTTCTCCATCCGAAAGAGAGATCCCTTTGTATAACATACTATCGTGGATCTTGCAAATCTTTGTATTATCTGTTTTAAATCTTGCTACTGTCTTAAAAAAACTTTTCAATATATATTCGCTATCGGTCACGATCAATTTGCCGCCGTTGACCCACCAATCGGAGTCCGACCTTTTGTAATGCGCAACAGAAAATTTCATTTTTTTCTCCTTTGCGGTGTTGTATAAATCGTTCAAATCCACGCAAACACTTTTGCAATATCTGGCAACAGCAAAACATCCGGCATCGACAATTCCGATTCCCACTTTGACACCGCCTGATTAGATACTCCCAGCAGGTCACCAAGTTCCGCCTGCGTCAGTCCTTTAGCTCTTCGCAAAAGAGCAATATTTTTTCCGATTGACATTTTATAATCTCCTTAAAAATAGAATCAAAAAGCTTTTTGTGATTCTATTATACTGGATAACCATGTGTTTGTAAACATAGCAAACGGATAATTTGCCGTTTGCCATTCTCCGTTTGGTTGGAAATCTCACATGAAACAAGACCTATTTGCCAAAGAATAATACGCAACATCAACCACTTTTCCACCCAGATTTGCCTGCGGTAATATCGCATGAAGTTCAAAATCTAATTTTTCGGCAAGATGTCTGGAAGCGTGATTGTCCTCGGCAATCTGTGCGCAGACCCTCACAAAGCCAAGTGTTTCAAAAGCATAACGAAGCACAGCCGTCGCGGCCTCAAAGGCATATCCCCGATTCCAATACGACGGATCTATATACCACGCGATCTCACCGACCCTATGTTCGGCAATCGAAAAAACGCCGATATCTCCGATCCACGTCCCGTCATCAAGAATCACGCCCCATGCCGTGTTCCCTCGGATCCTGTCAATGTGTTGCGCCAATTGCGCCTCGCTGTGCGGCATATACGGTCCTGAAACCGCCTCGATTTCAGGTTTTAATAGGTATTTCAGATACTGCGCGTCGCTTTTTTCAATATTTCTCAAAATGAGACGGTCTGTTTTTAAGGTTGGGGCTGCCATCATTTATCGCTCCTGGAAATGAAAATTTAACTTGTCTAATTATAACATATTCATTTGGAAATGTCAATATGGGACAACTGTTCGGTTAGTCATCGTGCGCACTTTTGCCGCGCATATTTTTTGCAAAATAAATAATCAAGAAAACGGCCATACTATTGTTTGATCTGCCTTTCCCTGATTTTTTGTATAGAAAAAAGCCATTCAAGTAATGGTGCATCTTCAGGGATTCGAACCCGGGACCCACTGATTAAGAGTCAGTTGCTCTACCAATCGGAGTCCGACCTTTTGTAATGCGCAACAGAAAATTTCATTTTTTTCTCCTTTGCGGTGTTGATGGAAGTAATCAAAATTCTACGAATCGTACCGCATTGATTGTAAAGATTTTTAGCGAGTTCACGCTCAATTAGTTTAGACTTTACGAACAATTCAATTCAGTATTCTGTTTCGTAACACTCTTTAAGAACTATTTGATACTTGGTAACAAAGTCTGCTTTGCCGTGAGCATAGTTTGCTTCGTGTATATTAGTCCCGATTGAAGTTGCAGAACGCTCCAACAGATTAACAAGAGAATGATGTCCTTAATCACATTATAACAAACGGAGTTTGTTCCTTATTTGTGATTATTATACCATATTCTGAACAAGATGTCTACCAACCGAACACGGAAATTTGTCACGCAGAGCGTGACAAGAAAAAGTTACAGGTTCAAGAAAAGGTGCAATGGTGAAAGGGGGTGTTTTTTACCCCTAAAAACACGAAAAGCCCTTGAAATCAAGGGGTTTAAGATTTTAGTGAAGTTTTGGCTGCGCCAAAGTGAAGTTATGCTTCGCATAGTGATGTTGCTCACCCCGTTCGCAGCGATGTGATGTGTTCCAAATCACGTGCCGAAGGCAC
>JAGBHJ010000001.1 GCA_017935525.1 Clostridia bacterium
CGCTGTGTATGACCTCGGAGGTCTTTGTCACCTGCCAGCCCTCCGCTTCATCAAGGCTTGGCACAAACGCAGTAACACCGTCAAACACCTTTAATATCTTCGTGACGTATGCGCCGCTGCAATACGGCATCAATTGGCGGTATATCTCGCCTCCGCCGATGACAAAAACATCCTCGTCGCCGTCCTTTATGATATCAAAGAATTCGGCAATGGAGTTGACCACCTCTGCATTTGTGAATTCAGCACCCTTTTGTCTTGTCAGAACGTAATTGCGCCTTTTGGGCAGACCTTTTTGCCCCGGTAACGAAAGCAACGTCTTTTTGCCCATTACAACGGTCTTTTCCAGCGTCAAGGCCTTAAATCGGTCCTTCATATCCTCGGGAATGCTTACCAGAAGATCGTTATGCTTGCCGATGCCCCAGTTTTGGTCGGCAGAGAAAATCAAATAAAGCTTACTCATGTCGCACCACTCCGCAATAGGTATATTTTTTATCTGCGGACCGGGATCATAGCCTATCAGCTCAAAGTCATCACGCTTAAAGTCGTAGAAATTCTTGACGTCGGGGTTGATCACAAGCTTCGGTGCAGGCTTTGGCTCACGGGTGATCAGCTCCTCAATAAGAGGAATATGTCTGTCGTAGATATGAGCATCTGCAATAACGTGCACAAGCTCACCAACCTCAAAGCCTGATACCTGCGCCATCATATGCACAAGAATTGCATACTGAACAACGTTCCAGTTGTTTGCAGGGAGAATATCGTTTGACCTCTGGTTAAGTATGGCGTTCAGCTTGTTGCCCGTAACGTTAAATGTCATGCTGTACGCACAAGGATACAGATTCATCTCGTGAAGGTCCTCGTGAACGTAAATATTCGTTATTATTCTTCTGCTCTGAGGGTTGTGCTTAAGGTCGTACAGCACTCTGTCAACCTGGTCAAACATACCCTCGGGGTACTGATGCTTGACGCCCAGCTGATAGCCGTACGCCTTGCCGATGCTACCCTCGCTGTCAGCCCATGCATCCCAGATGTGCCAGCCAAAATCGTTTATATTATTGGACTTCTTCTGCCATATCCACAGTATCTCGTCTATGGATACCTTCATGGATGTGGGGCGGAGAGTCAATATAGGGAATTCCTCGGAAAGATCGTACCTGTTTACTACACCAAACTTTTTTATTGAATGGGCGGGCTCACCCGTATCAGCCCACACAGGGCGTACCTTTTGCCCAACGGTGCTGTAACCGTTAGCCATGATGTCCTTGACCATGTCAATAAAAATAAGATCCGCTTTACTCATTTTGTATCTCCTTTTTCTTTGTAGGTATATTATACAACATCGCAGAGATTATTTCAAGAGCAAATTTCCACAAACCTTCAATATTATACAGTTTCATCGGAGTCCGCTATCATTTGACAGATATACGCTTTACCTCCCACGCAAAAATAAGACACCCTCTTGAAAAGATACTCTTGCGCCTCCCGTTCGGAATAGGCGGGCAATGTGTTTATCATCTTGCCGTCGGTTTCGATCGTAAGCACCGCGTACGTGCCTGTCCTGTTTCTCACCGTTTCATAGGTCGTCACCTCACCGATAAAGCGTTCAGCTGACTTACTTTTCCTTACAAGGTACAGCCACCTTGCCAGTAATATCAAAAACAAGACAAGCAATATACCCATAAGGTAATATAATTGATTTCCGGTAGTCTTTCCTCTTATGGCAATTACACCCATTATTGCTATACCGCCGCCCAAAAACAGTAGATAATACTTAATATTTTCCAACGATTTGTTTTTCATTAGAAGTTCTCCTCATCAATACTGAATATAAACAAGCCGTCGTTTATTATACAGCAGGATATCTGCCTTCCCACAAGAGACTTTGCTTCCTCATGGCTAAAATATGACGGAGTGGAATACGTGTTACCATCAATGATGACCTCTACGTACCCTGAACCACGCATATATCCGCTGCCCCAATTTTTGACCTCTGCCTTAATGGGCTTTGCTGTCTTTATACCCCTTGCGTCCGTAACTACTCTGTATATGCTATATAACATATATGGTATAAACGCAAGACCGCAGATCAGCCAAACAAACATCGTGATCACATCTCTGTCTGCGGATTTGACCAACCCCATGGTAAACAGCAGCATTATCGCCAGCGCAAAAACACCGAGCCACTTGAGAAAATCCATCAGATACTTTCTGAAAGAATAGTATTGCATAAGATCCTTTATTTTCATATTATCTCCTCCTCTGTTATTTCTTTAGCTTTCATTCGTGATAAAACGCTCATGTCGTGATGCCGCAGAATTACCGCAAAGAACACCACCGTATATATGGAAATGGCAGCGGTCATTACAGTTGAGCCAAAATACCAGCCCTGGCTGTAAAAGAAGAATTTTACAAAGAAAGCAACCGTTTTTAACGCAACGGGCAAATATACTATCCTCGTCGTCTTTAAGTCCTTTTCCAATCCATACGCAAATACCGCCAAAACACCAATGCCTACAAAGCTCAGTATCTGGTTGATTATATCCCTGACAGTTTCGTAAGACCGTAAAAAACCAATATTACCAGCAGTAGGTACGCTGGTTATAGCGATGATTATAGAAAAACAGCTGGTTACAAAATTGTACAAAACGTTAATTCCGGACAAAATAAACCAA